>JAXMLA010000211.1:0-17500 GCA_034370465.1 Desulfuromonadales bacterium | reverse complement strand
CCGGGAATTCTGCCCTCCTCTCCCGAACTCAAGCCAAGCAGTTTCCAATGCACTTCCGGGGTTGAGCCCCGGGCTTTCACACCGGACTTACCTAGCCGCCTACGCGCCCTTTACGCCCAGTAATTCCGAACAACGCTTGCACCCTCCGTATTACCGCGGCTGCTGGCACGGAGTTAGCCGGTGCTTCCTCTGGTGGTACCGTCAGCTGGTTTCCCAGGTTTCTTCCCACCTAACAGGGTTTTACGACCCGAAGGCCTTCATCACCCACGCGGCGTTGCTGCGTCAGGCTTTCGCCCATTGCGCAATATTCCCCACTGCTGCCTCCCGTAGGAGTCTGGTCCGTGTCTCAGTACCAGTGTGGCTGATCATCCTCTCAGACCAGCTACCGATCGTCGCCTTGGTAGGCCATTACCCCACCAACTAGCTAATCGGCCGCGGGCCCCTCCTCAAGTGGCCGAAGCCTTTAACCGCGCTCCCAAAAAAGCGTGGTCTTATGCGGTATTAGCCACCCTTTCGAGTGGTTATTCCCCGCTTGAGGACAGGTTACCCACGTGTTACTCACCCGTCTGCCGCTTTACTCGTCCCCGAAGGAACTTTCGCGCTCGACTTGCATGTGTTAAGCACGCCGCCAGCGTTCGTTCTGAGCCAGGATCAAACTCTCCAGTTTGATCTCTGGAGCGTCGTCTGATCCCGACCGTCGCACATTCTGTGTGCCGCCTCTTCGCTATTCGGTTTTCAAAGACCGACCGGCTGGCCCCGCCAACCCCTTCAGGCAAGCGCTGACTCTATCCCAGCACCCCAAGCTCCGTCAACCCCTTTTCTTCCCCCCCAAAGCCCAACTCCCTCTCCCCCCCGAGGGAGGCGCTTTATACCCAACCCCCTTCCCCCTGACAACCCCCCTTTCACCCGCTCGTGAAAGATTCTCGCGAAGCACCAGTGCCGGGCCCTCCCTTGCCCCGGAACCGCCCGACGGAGCTTACGTTTTCTCCCGCCGAGAATGCTAGCGAATCCAGTGCCCAATGCGGTTCAAGCGCGGGAGGGTCCGCCCCGCATCCCAGGACCAGTACATGATAAACGCCTTCCCCCGAATTCTAGGAGCCTCCACAAATCCCCAAAACCGACTGTCGTAGCTGCGGTCACGGTTGTCGCCCATGACAAAATACTGCCCAGCAGGAACCGTGATTACCCCGAAATTGTCCCTCTTCTCAACTCCCTCTGGCAATACCGTTGGGTCTTCGTGTACGCCCCAAGGGTCCTCGAAGCGCTCGCCGTTGATGAACAGGACCTTGTCCCTCATCTCGAGGCGATCTCCAGGCTCCCCAATAACCCGCTTAATGAAGTCCTTCGAGTCATCGACCGGGTAGGCGAAGACGACGATGTCCCCCCTCTGGGGAGGGCGGAGCTCAAACAACCGCTGGCTCGTGTAGGGCAGGCGGATCCCGTAGAGGAACTTTGACACCAGCAGGTGGTCGCCAATCAGGAGCGTCGGGAGCATCGAGCCCGAAGGGATCTTGAAAGCTTGGACGGCAACCCCCCGGATAGCGATCGCCAGCAGCACGGCTACGACCAAGGCTTCCCCGTACTCTACGATCTTGCCCCCAGCGGGAATAGCGTTTCTCCCCACACCTACCGCGGCAACACCCGAGACCACGAAGAACCCGACCAAAAGCCAACTCACCTTCTGGTAGTCCGGGACTGCCAGTGTCGCGTTTAGAACCCCGCTCCCTATTCCCAGCACAAGGAGCCCGAAACCGCTCCACGTGTACGCCTTGGCCTTCAGAGCCGAGAGATAACTCGTCGTTTGACTCATCCGCGTTCTGCTCACCGCCCTGTGGGTTGCGACCGACACTCCTGGCCCCACGGCCCGAGTGCACTCGCCCCCGCTGGTCCGGGGGACGACGGAGTCTAGCAACCCCCTACGCCGAAAGTAAAGCGGTGATGCCCCCCTCCCCCCATCCGCACCAAGAGACGCAGACGAATGCGGCTTGCCTATTTGACGGCTCAAGGCAGCGAATGCTAGCCTGCCTTCCACCATCCCCTGACGAAGGAGACGACGATGAAGATCGCCATTAGCGGCAAGGGCGGTGTGGGCAAAACAACCCTCGCGGGCTGCCTGGCTCGGTTGTTGGCCGAACAAGGACAGCGCGTGCTGGCGATCGATGCCGACCCAGACTCAAACCTCCCCTCCGCCCTCGGCGTACCGCCCGAGAAGTTGGGAGCAGTGCAACCCCTCACCCACCTCAAGAACCTCGTGGCGGAACGTACGGGCGCCAAGCCCGGCACCTTTGGGGGCATGTTTACCCTCAACCCGAAAGTGGACGACCTCCCGGACGCTTACAGCGTCGAGCACCTCGGGATCAAGCTCTTGACCCTCGGCTCGGTCCCGTTGGGTGGGGGCGGTTGCCTGTGCCCCGAAGGCACCCTGCTTCGCAGTCTGATGCGTCACCTGATGGTCGCCCGTGGCGAGACCGTTATCGTAGACATGGAGGCCGGCCTGGAGCATCTCGCCCGAGGAAGCACGGAAGCGATGGACGCTTTCCTCGTCGTCGTCGAGCCCGGCCAGCGTTCAATCCAGACGGCCCACCAGATCCGCCGCCTCGCAGCCGACCTCGGGGTCCGCAAGGTCTTCGCAGTCGGCAACAAAGTCGTCGACGAGGTCGACCGCCGCGTCATCGAGGAGGGGGTAGCGCCGCTCCCTCTCCTCGGCATCCTGGCACACCGGGAATCCATTCGCGAGGCCGACCGCCAAGGGGTGAGCCCCTACGACCTGGATCCGGATCTCCGAGCCGAAGTCGCCGCCGTATACCAGCGCCTCCTCACCTTGACCAACTCGCCCTGACGATTGCGGCTCGTCGGGCCATGACCCACGGGGCCTCACGCGCCGTCAGGCTCCCAAACGTACGCAGAGGGGCACGGCTTTCGCCATGCCCCTCTGGGGTGCTCTATCCCTTTATCGATGACGAGGCGCGCTAGATCTGCACGTCCGCACCCTCGGTAGTGGTGAGTGTTGGCAGCGCCCCCCTACCCTTCTTCACCTTCGGGGTGCACGGCTCGTCCACCAACTCCAAGAGGCTCATCGGCGCTGCATCCCCTCTCCGCAGCCCTACCTTCACGATCCTCGTATACCCACCTGGACGCCCAGCGAATTTCGGTCCAATTTCCCCAAAAAGCTTCGCTACGACGCCGGGCTCTCGGACAAAGGCAGCAGCTTGCCGACGTGCATGAAGATCTCCCCTCTTCCCGAGAGTGATGATCTTCTCCACGACCCGCCGCAACTCCTTTGCCTTGGTGTCCGTGGTCTGAATCCTTCCGTGCTCCAAAAGAGAGGTGACCATGTTGCGGAACAGGGCCTTCCGATGTCCGCTATTGCGGCCGAGTTGGCGGCCCGAATTTCTATGGCGCATGATCCGTTCCTTTCCGGTTCCCTAGACTTCCTCTTCCTCCGTCGTCTCCTCGGGAGGAGTCCACCCGTGCACGTCCATACCCAGGTGAAGATTCATGGTCACGAGGATATCCTTGATCTCATTCAACGACTTCCGGCCGAAGTTCTTTGTCTTCAACATATCGCCATCTGATTTCGAGACTAGTTCCCCAATATACCGAATGCTTGCTGCCTTAAGACAGTTGGCCGCTCGGACCGAAAGCTCAAGCTCGCTAACCTTGCGATCAAGATTCGAATTGTAGGTGTGCGGCTCGCGATCGTCCGCTGAGGGCTTCGCTTCCGCGGCCTCCTCAAAATTGATAAACACCTGAATCTGATCTTTCAAAATCTTCGCGCCTAAGGCCAAGGCGTCTTCGGGCTTAACGCTTCCGTCGGTCCATATTTCCAGAATCAGCTTGTCGTAGTCAGTCCTCTGCCCGACCCGAGCCTGATCCACTCTCACGTTGACTTTCTCAATCGGACTATAGATCGCATCAATAGCGATCCAGCCGATGGGCATGTCTTCGTCCTTGTTGCGTTCCGCAGGAACGTAGCCCTTCCCGACCTTCACCACCAACTCAGCGTCCAGGCGCGCACCCTCGGCCAAGCTGGCCAAGTGCAGGTCTTTGTTCAAGACCTCCACCGTACTCCCAGCTTCGATATCACCCGCCCGCACTTCTGTCGGCCCCGTCTTCACGATACGAAGCCTCTTTGGTTTGTCGGTATGTGCCTTGAGGCGAACTTCCTTGAGGTTCAAAATCACCTCACTTACGTCCTCTTTGGCACCTGGCACAGTCGTGAACTCGTGGGCGACGCCTTCGATCTTCACCTGGCAAATCGCGGCGCCCTGAAGGCTCGACAGAAGTATCCTGCGCAGCGCATTCCCCAGCGTCGTACCGAAGCCACGTTCCAACGGCTCCGCGGTGAACTTCCCGTACGTCTGCGTCAAGGTCTCGGGCTCTACGTCAAGTCGCTTCGCCCTAATCAGCTCTCGCCAGTTTCTCTCTTGCAACGTCACAAACCTCCGCCCACTCCGCGAAACCCGCGGTCAGTTTACTTGGAGTAGAGCTCGACGATCAAATGTTCCTCGATCGGCATCGTCAGGTCTTCGCGGTTCGGAAGCTCTTTGACCACACCCTGGAAGGCCTTGGCGTCAACTTCAAGCCACCGCGGCGTGCCTCGACTCGTGAGGTTCTGCTGCGCTTCGAGGATCGCAACGGATTTGCGGCTCTTCTCCCTGACGGTGATGGTATCCCCTACGCGGGTTAGGTACGATGGGATATCCACTCGCTTACCATTGACCATGAAATGCCCGTGCTTCACCAACTGGCGCGCCTGAGCGCGCGAGTTCGTCATCCCCATCCGAAACACCATGTTATCTAGGCGCGCTTCGAGCAGTTGAAGCAGGGTGACGCCGGTCACACCCTTCCGTCGGTCGGCCTCGTGGAAGTACGACCGGAACTGCTTCTCCTGGACGCCGTAAATACGCCTGACCTTCTGCTTCTCCCGCAACTGCCTACCGTACTCGGACACCTTGACCCGACCCTGCCCGTGCTGCCCCGGGGGGTAGTTCCTTCGCTCAATGGCGCACTTGTCGCTGTTACAGCGGTCGCCCTTCAAAAACAGCTTCATCTTCTCGCGCCGGCACAGCCTGCACACGGCCTCTCGATACCTTGCCAAGACGTACCTCCTCTATCAGGTCAGGCTCACACCCTGCGTCGCTTGGGGGGCCGGCAACCGTTGTGCGGGATCGCGGTCACGTCTTTGATCGCGGTGATCGTGAGCCCGGCTGCGTGGAGAGCCCGCACTGCCGCCTCACGGCCAGAGCCGGGTCCCTTCACAAAGACTGTGACGTTCCGGACCCCATGTTCCATCGCCTTGTCGGCGGCATCCTTGCCCGCCATCTGCGCAGCAAAGGGCGTGGATTTTCGTGAACCCTTGAAACCAGCGACCCCAGCGTTCGACCAGGAAATCGTGTTCCCCGAGGCGTCGGTGATCGTAACAATGGTGTTATTGAACGTGCTGCGAACGTGCACCACGCCATCTCGAATGTTCTTCTTAACCTTCTTGACCCGCCGGGCCGTGGTTCTCTTCGCCATGTCTCCTCCGATCGGCGTCCTTGGGCACGTCTACCGCCTGCGCGGCCCCTTCCGGGTTCTTGCGTTCGTTCGGGTCCGCTGACCCCGGGCTGGCAGCCCTTTCCGGTGCCGTAGTCCCCGGTAGCACCCCAGGTCCATAAGCCGCTTCACCGAGCCCAACACCTCCCGGCGCAGGTCACCCTCAACCTTGTATCGGTCTTCAATGACCTTGCGGATCTTCTGAAGTTCGTCGTCACCAAGTTCCCCGGCCTTCCGGTCCATCCCGACCCCGGCCTCACCGAGAATCTTCTGGGCCGAGGAGCGTCCGATACCGTAAATGTAAGTAAGGGCGATTTCGATCCGCTTCGCGCGCGGAAGGTCGACGCCGGCAATTCTGGCCACTGGATAACCTCCTCTACGGCTCGATATCAGCCCTGGCGCTGCTTGTGGCGGGGGTTTTCGCAAATCACCCTGACGATCCCAAGTCGCCGGATGATCTTGCATTTGTCACAAAACTTCTTTACGGATGGCCGGACCTTCATGGCACGCTCCTCACCCTAAACTACTTCTTGCGATAAATGATCCGCCCCCGAGTCAAATCATAGGGCGATAGTTCGACAGTGACTCTATCACCAGGCAGAATTCGAATAAAAAACTTGCGCATCTTACCGGACACGTGAGCAAGAACCCTGTGCTTATTATCCAACTCCACGCGGAACATGGCGTTTGGCAGTGGCTCTACCACGGTGCCTTCGACTTCAATCGATTCCTCTTTCGCCATATCCTTCGTCTCTCAGTCCAGCCGGCTCAGAATATCGGGCCCGCCTAGGGTGATGGCCACCGTGTGCTCAGCGTGCGAGGCCAAACTGCCGTCTTTGGTCCGGGCCGTCCAGCCGTCTTCATCGACCAGCACCCCCACCGCGCCGTCGTTAATCATCGGCTCGATCGCCAGCACCATCCCTGGACGAAGAACCACGCCCGTCCCCCGGCTGCCGTAATTAGGAACCTGAGGGTCCTCGTGCAGCGCGCGCCCAATTCCGTGGCCTACGAACTCTCGAACCACCGTGAAGCCAGCCCCTTCGACCGCCTCCTGAATGGCCGCCGAAACGTTCCCCAGCCGACGCCCGGCCCGAGCTTCCGAGATTCCTGCGGCTAGCGCCTCTTCCGCGGCTCTTATCAGGGCTCGAGCTCGCGCGGTACCAACCCCGACACTAGTGCTGACAGCGGCGTCCCCAAAAAAGCCATCCTGAAAGACCCCAAAATCGACGCTCACCAAATCCCCGTTCCGGAGGATCCGATTCGGCCTCGGAATCCCGTGGACGACTTCGTCGTCAACCGAAACGCAAAGGCACGTCGGGTAGGGCTTCCCTTGCGGATTGCGGACCCCCTTGAAAGCTGCCACTACCCCTCGCCGCAGCACCTCTTCTTGTGCCACGTCTTCGAGATGTTGAGTGCTAGCGCCGACCACAGCCGCTGCCCTCACTCGCTCCAAGGTCTCCGCCACGGTGCGGCACGCTCTCCTCATCTGCTCGATCTCCCGAGCCGACTTGAGAACAATCACCGTCGCTTCCCCCCCGCTACGGGGGCCGCAAGCATGGCCCTCATACCCCCCCTTGTCAAGCGAAGAGTCTCACCGTCGCCCCCGAATCCTCCGAGCCCCCATCAGCGTCTCATAGTGCCGAGTGATGAGATGCGTCTCGATCTGGGCCACCGTATCTAGCGCCACCCCGACAACAATCAGAAGGCCCGTGCCACCAAAGTAAAATGGCACACCGAAACGGCTGATCAGGATCGTCGGCAGAACGCAAATAAAGCTCACATACAGCGCCCCCCAGAACGTAAGCCTCGATAGCACCTTGTCGATGTACTCTGAAGTGCGTTGACCCGGCCGAATACCTGGAATATAGCCGCCGTGCTTCTTCATATTGTCTGCGACATCGACCGGATTAAAAGTGACGGCCGTGTAGAAGTAGCAAAAGAAAAAGATCAGGGCGACATACAATAAATCGTGAAGTACCTGGCCTGGCATCAACCAACCAGTAACTGTGTTGACCCAGGGGTGGTCAATAAACTGCCCCACGGTCGTCGGGAACATCAAAAGAGACGAGGCGAAGATCGGGGGTATGACCCCGGCGGTGTTCACCTTGAGGGGCAGATGTGTGCTTTGTCCGCCGTAGACCCGGCGGCCTACGACGCGCTTCGCATACTGTACCGGAATGCGTCTCTGCGCTCGCTCGACCCACACGATGAAGAAGAGAACTCCTACCATCAAGGCAACGAGGAGCAAAACGATGAACAGATTGAGCTGACCGGCTCGCATCAACTGGAACGTGTTGACCACGGCACTCGGCATCTCGGCGACGATGCCTGCGAAAATGATCAAACTAATGCCGTTCCCAATGCCGCGCTCGGTAATCTGCTCTCCCAGCCACATCACGAACGCCGTGCCGGCGGTGAGCGTAATCACGGTCATCAGCCGAAACGCCCACCCCGGATCGACGACGACACTCGCCCCGCCCGGACCCGCCATGTTCTCCAACCCCACGGCGATGCCGGTCCCCTGCACGATCGACAACAGGACCGTGCCGTAGCGCGTGTACTGGGTGATCTTGCGCCGCCCCTGATCCCCCTCTTTCGACAACTTCTCCAGAGTAGGGCTGACCACGGTGAGCAACTGCAGGATAATCGAGGCACTGATGTACGGCATGATTCCGAGGGCAAACACGCTCATGCGGCTGAGCGCACCGCCGGAAAACATGTTGATAAGACCAAGGATGTTCCCCTGGCCCCGGTCGAAGAAGCTCGCGAGGGCCGAAGCGTCGATGCCGGGAGTAGGAACAAACGCCCCCACCCGGTACACTGCCAGGAGGAGCAGCGTAACCAGGATCCGCCGCTTCAGTTCCGGAATCTTGCCGATCCCTTGGAAGTCCCCAACCAAGCTACGCCTCCTTTACCTCACCGCCGCGACCCTCGATCTTCTCCCGGGCCCCGGCGCTGATACGGTGCACGACCACGACGAGCCGACGCTCTAGTTCCCCCTTGCCGAGGACCTTTACGCCGTCGTTCACTTTCTTGATGAGTCCCTGCTCCAGAAGGAGCAGCGGCGTCACCTCGGTACCATCCTCGAACCGGTTCAAATCGCACACGTTCACGCAGCTAAAGATCTTGCGGAAGGGGTTCTTAAAACCGACCTTCGGCAGCCGGCGCTGCAGCGGCATTTGACCGCCTTCAAAGCCGCGCTTGCTGTCGTAGCCAGAGCGAGCCTTGGCGCCTTTATGACCCTTCCCGGCCGTCTTCCCTAGCCCCGAACCAGGTCCCCGTCCTAGGCGCTTTCGTTCCTTCACCGCGCCCTTCGGGCGTCGGAGGTCATGCAGTCTCATTGGTTTCCTCCACGGACCTAGGCCCGGATCTCCTCAACGGCCTTCCCCCGGCGGGACGCGATCTCCTCCGGGTGGCGCAGGTGGCGCAGCCCGTCCAGGGTAGCCCGGACCACGTTGTGCGGGTTGTTCGACCCGATGCACTTCGTCAGGATGTCGCGAATCCCCGCCGACTCCACCACCGCCCGCACCGCGCCCCCCGCTATGACGCCGGTTCCCGACGACGCGGGCTTGAGAACCACGGAACCCGCCCCAAAGTGCCCCAAAATCTCGTGAGGAATGCTACCGTCGGTTACCGGGACCCGAATCAAGTTGCGCTTCGCTCGCTCCACGCCCTTGCGGATCGCCTCCGGCACCTCCTTCGCCTTCCCCAAACCGATCCCGACCACGCCGTCGTGGTTTCCTACCACCACTAGGGCGCTAAAGGAAAACCGCCGCCCGCCCTTCACGACCTTGGCTACGCGATTCAGGTGGATCACGCGGTCGACGAGTTCCATGTTTTTCGTGTCGATGATGCTCAACCCACTCTCCTCCTAGCGTCCCCGAATGACCGGCCTAGAACGACAGGCCAGCTGCGCGGGCAGCTTCTGCGAGCGCCTTTACCTTGCCGTGGTACAGGTAACCGTTTCGGTCGAAGACGACCTGAGTAATGTCCCTCGCCAGGGCCTTGCGGCCCAGCGCCGCGCCCACCACCCTCGCCGCCTCGACGTCGCACGTCTTCTTCAGGTCGTCCCGCACGTCGCGGCCCACCGTGGATGCCGCGACGAGGGTGCGCCCTGTGGCGTCGTCGACGATTTGCGCGTAAATGTGCTGAAGGCTCTTGTACACCGTGAGCCGGGGCCGACCCGCGCAACCTTCTACGCGGTTTCGCACGCGGGACTTCCTGCCCAGCCGTGCCTTCCTCTTCGCAAACAGTCGGTTCATGTGCCTTCACTCCTCGACGCTCGACCGCCTACTTGGCGCCGGCCTTGCCTTCCTTGCGAACAATGCGCTCACCGGCGTGCCGGATGCCCGTGCCCTTGTAGGGCTCAGGCGGCTTGAATCCCCGAATGATCGCCGCCACTTGACCCACCCGTTGCTTATCCATCCCACGGAGGGTAATCACCCGCTGATCTTTCACCTCAGCGGCGACATCCTGGGGAAGGTCATACTCCACCGGGTGCGAGAACCCGAGACTCATGGTCAGCTTCGAGCCCTGCAAGGCGGCGCGGAAGCCGACGCCTTGAATCTCCAGCACTCGCACGAACCCCTCGCTCACGCCGGTGACGAGATTCTGCACCAAGCTTCTCGTCATTCCGTGAAGGGCGCGGTGCCGGCGATTATCCGTGGGCCGCCCGACTCGCACCTCGCTACCCGTGGCCTCGATGGCCATATCCGGGTGGACGTCCAGACTGAGCGTCCCCTTGGGGCCCTTCACCGTCAGGCGCGATCCCTTGCACTCAACCGCCACCTTTGCCGGCAGCGAAATGGGCTTCTTGCCGATCCTCGACATGGAACCAGTCTCCTCTCTCCAGGCAGGGGCGTTACCAGATCGAACAGAGGACCTCGCCGCCCACCCGAAGTTCCCGCGCCTTCTTGTCCGTGAGAACTCCCTTGGATGTCGACAGGATCACCGTGCCGTAGCCGCTCTGCGCTTTGGGTATCTCGTCTACTCCCACGAACACCCTGCGGCCCGGCTTGCTGATGCGCCGGAGCCCATCCACGACCGCCTCGCCCTGGCCGTCATACTTGAGCCGGACGATCAGCTGGCCCTGTTTGCCGTCATCCTCCCAGGACACCTCGCCTACATAGCCCTCTTCTCTCAGCCGCTCCAGGAGCTCCCGCTTAAGCTTCGAGCCGGGCACCACGACGACATCTCGGCGGGCCATCTGCGCGTTTCGGATGCGCGTCAGCAGATCTGCAATGGGGTCGGTCAGCGCCATCTTCCTGTCTCCTTCAAACCCTTACCAACTCGCCTTGGTCACGCCTGGAACCTTCCCCTCATGGGCAAGCTTCCGGAGACACAACCGGCACAGCTCGAATTTCCGAAAAAAGCCCCTCGGCCTTCCGCACACTCGGCAGCGGTTCCGCCACCGGACCTGGAACTTCGGGGTCTTCTTCTGCTTCTCCATCTTGGCCTTGGTCGCCACGGCTTCCTCCTGCTCCCCGTCAGTTCCTGAAAGGCATCCCGAACTGACGAAGAAGCTCCTTGGCCTCCTCGTCGGTCTTGGCCGTCGTACTGATGCACACGTTGAGCCCCTTCACCTTCTCGACCTTCTCTAGGTCGACCTCAGGGAAGATCACCTGCTCTGAAATCCCCAGGGTGTAGTTGCCCCGGCCGTCAAAACCCTTGCCGGACACGCCCTTGAAGTCGCGCACCCGCGGAAGCGCGACGGAAACCATGCGATCGAGGAACTCATACATCCGGTCGCCCCGCAACGTCACCTTGCAGCCGACGGGCATCCCCTCGCGCAGGTGGAAGTTTGCGATCGACTTCTTCGCGCGCGTCACTACGGGCCGCTGCCCCGAGATCCTGCCCAGGTCCTCGACCACCTGATCCATGAGCTTGGCGTTATCCTTCGCGTCGCCAGCACCCACGTTCAGTACGATCTTTTCGATCTTCGGGACCTGCATCCGATTGCCGTACCCGAAGCAAGTCATCATGTTCGGGATGATCTCCCGTCCGTAGCGTTCCCTTAGCCTAGACATCGTCTTCACCTTCTCCGGTCGAGACGCGTTACTTGTCAAACACCTCGCCGCAGCGCTTGCACGCCCGGACCTTGGCTCCGTCTTCCAGCACCTTCGTCCCCACCCGCACGGGCCCGTCGCACTTCTCGCACACTAGCGCGAGGTTCGACAACTGAAGCGGCGCCTCGACATCGACGGTACCGCCCCTGCTCGTCTGGTCAGCCTTCTTGTGCCGCCGAACGAGGTTCACTTTCTCCACCACCGCACGGTCGCTCTCCGACTGGACTCGCAGCACCTTTCCCCGCTTGCCCTTTTGGTTCCCGGCAATGACCTCTACCAGGTCCGCCTTCTTGATCTTCCGTAGTGCGCCCATGATCGAGACTCCTCCTCCGACCGCTCAGAGGACCTCAGGGGCCAGCGAGACGATCTTCATGAAGTTCTTGGCTCGCAGTTCGCGGGCCACGGGACCGAACACCCGTGTCCCCACAGGCTCGCCATCCTTGTTAATCAAAACTGCGGCGTTGTCGTCAAACCGAATGTACGTTCCATCGGCCCGACGAATCTCCTTGTGGGTCCTCACAACCACTGCCCTCGTTACCGACCCCTTGGCGATCTTGCTATTGGGAATCGCGTCACGTACCGAAACAGTGATGATGTCCCCTACCGTGGCGTACTTCCGCCGCGACCCTCCGGCGATGCGGATGCAATACACCCGTTTGGCGCCAGAGTTGTCGGCAACGTTGAGAACGGTCTCTTGTTGGATCATCGCTCAACCTCCCTGCGGCCCGCGGTCACACAGCCCGCTGGAGGATCTCTTTGACCCTCCACCGCTTGTCGCGGCTCAGGGGCCGGGTCTCTTCGATCAGCACCTTGTCACCCACGGCGCAGGTGTTCTCCTCGTCGTGAGCCTTGTACTTCTCCGAGCGGACGATGTACTTGCCGTACGTGGGATGCTTGGTGAGTCCTTCCACCACGACCGTGACGGTCTTTTGCATCTTGTCGCTCACGACAACACCGACCATCTTCTTGCGAATTCCGCGCTTCGTCTCTTCCATGATCTCGCCCTCAGCCCTTCTCACCCAGCACCATCAAGATGCGAGCGATTTCCTTCTTGACCGCCGGAATGCGAGCCGTGTTCCCGAGCTGCCGAGTCGCATGCTGAAATCGGAGGTTAAACAGTTCCTGGCGAAGTTCGCCCTCTCGGGCCACCAGTTCCTCGGCTCCGAGTTCCCGCAATTCCTTAGCACTCATGGACGTCCTCACGCGAGATGATGCGAGTAGGCACCGGGAGTTTGTGCGCCGCCCGCCTCAACGCCTCTCGGGCCATTTCGGAACTTACCCCCTTGATCTCGTAAAGCACTCGGCCGGGATGCACGACGGCTACCCAGCCCTCCGGGGCGCCCTTGCCTTTACCCATCCGAACCTCGAGAGGCTTCTTCGTGAAGGGCTTATCCGGGAACACCCGAATCCATACCCTTCCGCCGCGCTTCACGTGGTGAGTGATGGCGATTCGAGCGGCCTCGATCTGCCGCGAGGTCAGCCACCCATCGGACAGCGACTGGAGCGCGAAGTCGCCGAAGTTAATCTTCGAGCCTCGCAGCGCCTCGCCCCGGCGACGTCCCCGGTGCTGCTTGCGGTATTTCGTGTTCTTGGGGCTCAACATGGCTATCTGCTCCTTGCGAGGCGCGGGCCTTCGGCGTCGCTCAGCAGTTCACCCTTGAAGATGGTGACCTTCACCCCGACGGTGCCGTAGGTCGTGAAGCCTTCGGCAAACCCATAATCCACATCGGCACGCAGGGTGTGCAGCGGTACACGCCCCTCCCTATACCACTCGCTGCGCGCAATCTCGGCGCCACCGAGCCGGCCTCCGCAGCCGACACGAATGCCCTCTGCCCCGAGTTTCATCGCCGCAGTCACCGCCCGCTTCATGGCGCGGCGAAAGCTTACGCGTCGCTTGATCTGAGCGGCGATGTTCTCTGCCACCAACTGAGCGTCGAGCTCAGGACGCTTGATCTCCCGTACGTTAACCAGCACTTCTCGGCCGGTCTTCTCGGCAATCACCTTACGAAGGCGCTCGATCTCCGCCCCCTTCTTTCCAATTACGATTCCCGGCCGAGCCGTATGAATCTCGAGCTTGACCTTGTTCGCAATCCGCTCAATCTCGATGAGCGACACTCCGGACTGGTCGAGCTGCTTCTTCAGGAACTTCCGCAGGTCGAGGTCCTCGTGGAGGATCTTCGCGTAGTCCTTGCCGCCGTACCACCGAGAGAGCCACGGCTTGTTGATGCCGACCCGGAACCCATAGGGATGGACTTTCTGGCCCACCGCACACCTCCTCTGACTACTTCTCCGCGAGCACCACCGTGACGTGGCTCGTCCGCTTCATGATGGGGAACGCGCGCCCCTGAGCCCTTGGCCGGAACCGCTTGAGCGTCGGGCCTTCGTCCACCCGCAACTCCCTGATCCACAGACCATCGATATCGATGCCGTGGTTGTTCTCTGCGTTGGCCACCGCGGACTCGAGCAACTTCTTGATGGGTGCGCTCGCCGCCTTGGGTGTGAACCGCAGGGCCCCCAGGGCCTCCTCTACTCGCTTGCCCCTCACTAGGTCCGCCACCAGCCGGACCTTCCGGGGGGCAGCCCTCAAGTACCGCAATGTCGCTCGGGCTTCCATCCCTGTCCTCCGTCTACGCTCAGCGCTTCTTGCCCTTCCCCTCCCCCTTGACGTGGGAGCGGAAGGTGCGGGTCGGGGAAAACTCGCCGAGCTTATGGCCCACCATGTTTTCGGTCACGAACACCGGAACAAAGGTCTTGCCGTTGTGGACGGCGAAGGTGTAACCGATGAAGTCCGGCGTGATCGTGGAACGCCGAGACCACGTCTTGATGACTCTTTTGTCCCCCGCGGCGCGGGCCTTGGTCACCTTCTCGGCCAAGTGTCCATCGACAAAAGGTCCCTTCCGAATCGATCGAGCCATTTCTCTCGCTCCTACTTGCGGCGCCGGACGATGAACTGGTTCGTAGCCTTGTTGCTTCGGGTCTTCTTGCCCTTGGTCGGGACGCCCCACGGGGTCACCGGATGTCGCCCGCCCGAGGTGCGCCCCTCACCACCCCCGTGGGGGTGATCGACAGGGTTCATCGCAACCCCCCGAACCGTCGGCCGGACACCGAGCCACCGGGTTCTCCCCGCCTTGCCAAAGCTCAGGTTCTCGTGCTCCTCGTTCCCTACCTGACCCACGGTCGCATAGCACTCGGTGCGGACCTTGCGAACCTCCCCCGAGGGCAGCCGAAGCTGCGCGTACTCACTGTCCTTCGCCATCAACTGAGCGTAGGTCCCCGCGCTTCGGGCGAGCTGGGCGCCCTTGCCAACCTTCAGCTCAATGTTGTGCAGCAGCGTGCCCAGAGGGATCGCCAGGATGGGGAGGGCGTTACCGGCACGGATCTCGGCCCCGGGGCCCGACTCAAGCCGGTCCCCCACCTTGATTTCCTTGGGCGCCAGGATGTAGCGCTTCTCGCCATCGGCGTAGGTCAACAGCGCAATGCGAGCGCTGCGGTTCGGGTCATACTCGATCGACGTGACCTTCGCGGGAATCCCATGCTTGTCCCGCTTGAAGTCAATCAGTCGGAACCGGCGCTTGTGCCCCCCGCCAATATGCCGGCAGGTAATGCGTCCGCGGTTGTTCCGCCCGCCCGACCGCTTGATGGCGCGAACCAAGCTCTTCTCGGGCTCGGACCGCGTGATCTCGTCGAACGCAGACACGGTCATGAATCGTCGGCCGGCGCTGGTGGGCCGGTATCGCTTGATCGCCATTGCTCACTTCCTCACGTCCGTGGGTTCGGCTGCCGCCGCCGAGCCGCCCCTACATCCCCTCAAAGAACTCGATCTGGTCGCCTTCTTTCAAGGTAACGTACGCCTTCTTCCAGTTCTTCTTGCGGCCCGTCGACTTGCCCACCCTCGCGTTCTTCCCCCGGACGATGGCGGTGCGCACACCTTTCACCGAGACCGAAAACGCAGTCTCCACGGCGCGCCGAATCTCCATCTTCGTGGCCTTCGAGTCGACCTCGAACACCACCGCGTTCTCCTTCTCTCGAATCCAGGTGGCCTTCTCGGTAATCACGGGCCGCCGGAGGATGTCGTACGCTGTTCTCACCATCGCTACAGCCTCTCTTCCAGCTTCTCCAGCGCCCCCTTGAGGAGCACGAGCTTGTCGTACCGCAGCATGTCGTACACGTTGAGCCCCTCGAAACGCAGTACTTTGATCTTCGGGAGGTTTCGGGCCGACTTCTCTACCACGTCGTCCCGCTCGGGCACCACGATCAGCGCGTTACAGATCCCCAGGCGCCCGAGAGTGGCGGCGAGTTCCTTCGTCTTGATCCCCGTCAGCCCGAGGTCCTCCACCACCACGAGTTCCCCGTCGCGAGCCTTGGCTGCCAGAGCCGACCACAAGGCGAGTAGCCTCTTCTTCCGCGGCATGCTGTAGGCGTAGCTGCGGGGCGTCGGCCCGAAAACCACCGCCCCCCCGCGAAACAAGGGCGACCGCTTGTGCCCCATCCGAGCGCGCCCCGTCCCCTTTTGCTTCCAGAGCTTCTTGCTGCTCCCCTGGACTTCGCCTCGCGCTTTGACGTCGTGGGTGCCCTGGCGCTTGCAGGCGAGCTGCATCCGCACCATCTCCCAAAGCAACGCCTCATTGACGGGGGCGCCAAAGATCGCCTCGTTCAGGGCCACGGTGCCCACCTGCTCATTTGCACTATTTAGAACCGCTGCGTCCATGATCGTTCCCCTGCATCTCTCGGTGGGGTGGGCCCCGGTCACTTCTCGTCCTACTTGACGGCGTTTTTCACGAGGAGTTCGCCGTTCTTCGAACCAGGCACCGCGCCCCGAAGCAAGATGATATTGCGCTCCGGGTCCACGTCTACCACTTGCAGACTCTGCACCGTGACCCGGTGGTTGCCCATCTGCCCCGGGAGCTTCTTGCCCTTGAAGACCCGGGCCGGCTCCGTGTGGGCGCTAATGGCGCCGGGCTTTCGGTGAAACATCGAGCCGTGGCTGGCGCGACCGCCGCCGAACCCGTGGCGCTTCATAACCCCCTGGTAGCCCTTGCCCTTTGAAATCCCCGTCACGTCGACGCGGTCGCCGGGTCGGAAGATGTCCACCCCGATCACCTGCCCGACTTGATAGTCATCGATGTTCTCGACCCGGATTTCCTTGAGCGCCCGCACCGGCACGGAGCCGGAGGCGCGCACGTGCCCCAAAGCTGGCCTCAGAGCTCGTTGCGCTTTTACCTCCCCATACCCGATCTGAATGGCGTCGTAGCCGTCAGTGGCCTTGGTCTTCTTCTGAATTACCGTGCACGGCCCGGCCTCAACGACCGTGACCGGGATAAGCTCTTCCCCGCCAACGAAGACCTGGGTCATCCCCAGCTTCCTTCCGATCAATCCCTTGGCCATCGGAACTCCCTTACCTTCCTTCGGCGCGCGGGCGCCGCCCAGTCCCTAGAGCTTGATCTCCACGTCCACGCCAGCCGACAGATCCAGCTTCATCAGCGCGTCGATCGTCTGCTGCGTCGGATCCAGGATGTCCAGCAATCGCTTGTGCGTCCGGATCTCGAAGTGCTCCCGCGACTTCTTGTCGATGTGCGGGGACCGCAGCACGCAGTAGCGGCTGATTTCCGTCGGGATCGGAATAGGCCCGGACACCCTGGCTCCCGTCCGCTTCGCCGCATCCAGAATCTCGGTGACGGACTGGTCCAGAAGCTTGTGGTCATACGCCTTGAGCCGAATCCGAATCTTGTCGCTGGTCATGATCGTCTCCGAACCCGTTACTCGATGATGGAGGTGACGACGCCGGCGCCCACGGTGCGCCCGCCTTCGCGAATCGCAAACCGAAGCCCCTCCGACATCGCGATGGGCGTGATCAGCTCCACGTTGATCCGCACGTTGTCCCCCGGCATCACCATCTC
>JAXMLA010000210.1:0-5878 GCA_034370465.1 Desulfuromonadales bacterium | reverse complement strand
ACCTGCTCCCCCGGTTCCTTCTGAGGTCAAAAGCGCCGTGGTGCCGGCACCGGCGACCAAGCAGCCCTTCACCCTTAATGCCGGTGCTTTTCTCAGCAAAGAGAATCAACAGGAAGTCGAAAAGAAGATCCGGCGCCTCGGCTACACTCCCAAGGTGCAAACGGTCTCTGCCATGGTGCCGATGACCCGTCTCCTTCTCGGGATTTACGATAATCCTGCCGCGGCACAGGCCCGCAGCCAAGAATGGTCAACCCTTATCCCGAATCTCTTTTCTCGGCAGGAAGGGGATAAGGTCGCCCTTTATGCCGGATCGTTTCAAAGTGTCGAACAGGCCCGGAAGTATGCCGATAAACTTTATCAACAAGGCATTTTGGCGGATGAAGAGACGGTTCCCATGCAAATGTCCTTGAAAAAGATCAGTTTTGGTTCTTTTGCCAATCGTGCCGAGGCGGAGAACGCCGCAAAACGCGCCGCGGACGCCGGACTGACGGCGCAGGTTGCCAGGCGTTAGCAGCTGTAGCGTTGGATTATGATTGAGGGATAATGGTTGCACAAGCATCACAAAGTATCACGGTCTCGGCGGCCGTCGCCAAAATCGTCAATAAAGATGTTTCCTATGCAGAACGTCTCGCTGCTGCCCGCGGCGAGACGTCTCTGACGGGAAGGGATCTGCTCACCGCCCTTTACTTCCTGTATTGCGGTGGGGATCGCGAAATTCGTTCGGCCGGGGTGCGCACGCTGCGGCAACTTCCGCCGGAATCTTTGGCGGAGGTCGCGGTTTTGCCGGATCTGCCGCCACGGATTCTCCATTTTCTCGCGCAGGTGCGGGGGAGTGAGCCATTACTCTTTCAGGCAATTATCGATCATCCGGCTTGTCCGCAAGCGACCTTGATCTTCTTGCTGGAACATGCCGAGCGCCGCCTCTTTTCGTTGGTCTTTGCCCGTGAAGCATTGTGGAGATCTTTCCCCGACGCGGTGAGTGCTTTGTTGCGCAATTCGCAGTTGACAGAAGAAGAGCGTGCTGCTCTTGCCAATCCAGTCGAACCGGATCCCCTTGACGACGAAGAAGATGATGAGGAGCTAGCCGCGGACGCGGAGCCACTGCCGCCGCCGGACGAAGAAAATTATTCCAAATATCAGCTGGCGATCGATATGGGGGTTTCCGAAAAGATTAAAATGGCGCTGACCGGGGATAAGGAGTGGCGCTCTATTTTTCTTAAGGATTCGAATAAACTGGTAAATACCGCTGTTCTTAAAAACCCGCGCGTCACCGACGGCGAGGTCCTGGCGGTGGTCAAGAGTAAAACCTCGAGTGAAGAATTGATCCGCATTGTTCTTATGAATAAGGACTGGATGAAGCTTTCAGCCGTACGATCTGCCCTGGTCAGCCATCCGAAGACGCCGGTGGCCTCGGCTTTGCGTTTTATGGACTCCTTGACAATAAAAGAGCTCAAGGATCTGAGTAAGAGCAAGAGTATCTCGCAAGTTGTTGTGGCCGCTGCCCGTCGTGTGTTGGCGGAGAAAGCGAAAAAGAAGTAACAATGGCACTCATTAATTATGCAAAACGGGAAATTAACGCCAAAATTGTTTATTACGGTCCGGGCCTTTGCGGCAAGACGACAAATATTAAATATATTCACGAAAAGTTGCGGCCGGAGACCCGCGGCAAGCTCCTTAGTTTAGCGACGGAGACGGATCGTACCCTCTTTTTTGACTTCCTCCCCGTGGATCTTGGCGAAATCAAGGGGTATCAGACACGTTTTCAGCTTTATACCGTGCCGGGCCAGGTCTTTTACAACTCGACGCGCAAAATGGTTCTCAAAGGGGCGGATGGAATCGTCTTTGTTGCCGATTCCCAGCGGGAGATGCTTCAGGCGAACCAGGAAAGCCTTGCCAACCTGCGGGAAAATCTTGCCGAGCAGGGGCAGAATATCGATGATATTCCCATGGTGATCCAGTACAACAAGCGGGATCTTTTCAACGCCATGCCGGTTGAAGAGCTTGATCGCTTCCTGAATCCGAGAAAGTTACCGACGTTTTCGGCTTGTGCTCACGATGGCAGCGGGGTTTTGCAGACCCTTTCCAGCATTGCCAAGATGATTCTTTTCAAGATGCGTGAGTCAATCATCCCTTCTTCCGACAATAAGGTGGAAAAGGAGTTGGGCGCCAGTTATCGCAACGTGCGCAAAGAAGAAGATCGCCTTTCCGTTTCCGGGGATTCAATCCCCCCGCTCCAGGCTGCGCCACCACCACCGCCACCTCGCTTTGCGCTGGCAGCTGTCCCCGGCGGGACGATCATCGATCCGTCTCGCGCGATTCTTCCGGTGCAGGTCAAACTCTCCGGAGTCGCGGCAATTTTTGAAATCCAATTGCGGGTCGGGATCGATGCCAGTGGCACTCCGCGCGCCGTCGTTGAAACAGTTACAAGGAAGGATTAAAACAATGGAACAGGGACAAGTTCTGGCAGTCTGTATCAGCGAGCGCAAAGGTGAACGGAAAAAGGCTATCGACCGGGGTCTTTTGATCGAAAACTTCGGTCTGCAAGGGGATGCGCACGCTGGCGACTGGCATCGTCAGATCAGCCTGCTTGGCGACGAAAGTGTCGACAAGATGCGCGCTGCCGGTCTTGATGTCGGTGCCGGTGATTTTGCCGAGAACCTGACAATTGTCGGCATCAATCTCCCCGCGCTGCCGATCGGCACGCATCTGCAGGTCGGTTCAGTCGCCCTCCTCGAAGTGACCCAGATTGGCAAGGAATGCCACCAGCATTGCGCTATCTACCAGCAGGTCGGCGATTGCGTCATGCCGCGCGAAGGGATCTTTGCCCGGGTGCTGCGCGGCGGACCGGTCAGCAAGGGTGATGCGGTGATCGTTGTTGCGGCGGCTGCATGAAATTTCGCATCGGCATCCTCACTCTCTCGGACAAAGGGGCTCGCGGCGAGCGGGTCGATAGCAGCGGCCCGCTACTGGCGACGCTGGTCGCCGAACTCGGGGAGGTGGTCAAGACCGCGATCATCCCCGACGATGCTGCCACTATCGTTGCCACCCTCTGCGCCTGGGCGGACAAGGAGGATCTTCAGCTCATTCTCACCACCGGCGGTACCGGTCTTTCGCCCCGTGACGTCACTCCTGAAGCGACACTCCAGGTAGTCGATCGTCTCGTTCCCGGCATGGCCGAAGCAATGCGCGCCGCCAGTCTGGTCAAGACTCCCCATGCCATGCTCTCCCGTGCGGTTGTCGGTATCCGCGGCGCGACCCTGATCATCAATCTTCCCGGCAGTCCCAAAGGGGCGAGCGAAAATCTCACTGTTCTCCTGCCGGCGCTGGGGCATGCTCTCGCCAAGTTGCAGGGTGATCCTGCCGACTGTGCAACTCCCTAACTATTCACCTGCTTCTGACAATTTTAGTTTCTTCTCATCCTCCTTTCTGATCGCCAGCAAGTCCCCCGATTTTTTTCAGAATTGACTTGGGTCAATAGTAATTTTCTTGGCCACTGTTAAAGTTTGAGAAAATTTATTTATGGTGGCCGGGCTTAAAGGGTGATCGCATCCATTCTCCCCTGTTACCAGGCTCTCAACTCGACCGGCATGGTTCGGTCATTCATACTGATGGAGGAAAAGATGATGCGCAAGAGGATGTGGACGCTGTCGCTAGCAGCGGTGGTTTTGCTCGCAAGTGGGTTGCCTGCACTGTCGCAAACGGCCAAGGGTGTGAACAGAAACGATTGCTTCTCCTGTCATGCCGAGGTGGAAAAGCTTTACAGCGGCTCGACCCACGGCAAACTTTCCTGCGAGACCTGCCATTCCGGCCTCGCCAATCATCTGAAAGATGACGCAGTCAAACCGGTGACCAGTCTCGAACTCTCCACCTGCGGCAGCTGTCATAAAGATCAGTATGATAGTTTCTATCGCGTCAACTGGGATGCGCAGGCGCGTAAAGAGAAAGGGGATCCGGCCGGACGTTCGCCGATGCAGGACAAACTCCTCGCCCCGCACGGCTTTACCAAAGAGCATAACGAGCCGCGCAGTCATGCTTTCATGGTCGTCGATCAACTCAGCGTCGACCGTTTCGCTGCCGGCCGCTATCAATTCAAGGATTCGTTCGGCTACACCCGTCCCGGCCGCACCTGGGATGTCCTCGTCGATACCGGCAAAACCTATCCGAAAGAAGTCTCTGCGGCCGCCGGTAATTCGGTCTGCCTGCAATGCAAGACCAACGATTTGACCCTGTCCTGGAAACATATGGGGGATAAGGATCCCAAGGCCAAATGGGATCGCACCTCTGACGTCAATGAACTGATCAAAGATGTTCACAATCCGGTCGGTTGTATCGGTTGTCACGATCCGCATGCCGCCAAGCCCCGTATTGTGCGCGATGCTCTCATCGATGGCATTGAGCGCGACGGTGCCCGGCCTTACGATGCCGACAAAGGTAAAGGACTGGTGGAAATTATCTCGTTCCGTGACGATTTCCGCAAAATCGGTCTGGTGTCGAAGAAAAATTCGAATCTGCTCTGCGGTCAGTGCCATGTGGAATATAACTGTAACGGCGGATTTGAGCCCGAGAGTGGCGATAAAGTGACGATGGCGGATCGCCGCGCTAATCACTTCCCGATGAAAAATGCCCTCGATCTCCTTGCCCATTATGACCAGATCAAATTCCGTGATTTCAAACATGCCGTCACCGGAGCGCGGCTGGTTAAACTCCAGCATCCCGAGATGGAGACCTACTGGGGGAGCGTGCACGATCTCGCCGGAGTCGGTTGTTCGGACTGCCACATGCCGAAAGAGAAGAACAAAGCCGGCAAGACCTTCAGCAGCCATCAGGTTGTCCGTCCCAAGCACCACGTCAAGGAGAGCTGTCTCGGTTGTCACCCGAAATCGAGTGTCGAAGAGAAACTTTATCAGATTCAGGCAGTGCAGAACTACACTCGCGGCAAGATGCGTGAAGCGGAAGCGGCCATCGGTCAGTTGATCGATACCTATGCCAAAGCCAAGGAAAAGGGCGTCAAGGAAGAGACCCTTGCCCAGGCGCGGCAGCAGCATGAAATTGCCCATGTCCTTTGGGAGTGGTGGACGGCGGAAAACAGCGACGGCTGGCACAATCCCAAGTTGGCCCAGACCAGTCTCTTCGATGCGATCATTGCTGCGAAGAAGGGGACGGATCTCCTGAATGCGGCGATGGCACCACCGGCCCCTGCAGCCAAGTAGGGTTGTAACCGGTAAAGATCATGCAATAAACAAGACGGGGTCCGCACTTTGGACCCCGTCTTGTTGTGGAGATTTTTTGCTGCTTCTGCCATAATCCCGCGAACGCAACGGTGCGTCAGTACACCTCAGGAGCAACTCTCGTGGCAGAAGATTTGATTGAAAAACCGGCCAAGCGCGGCTTTATTCACCACCTCAAAACCAGTTTGATGGCGGGACTCCTCATCGTCATCCCACTGGGGTTGACCATCTTCATTCTCAAATTCCTCTTTAATCTCGCCGATGGATTTCTCGGGCCGTTAATTGGTAGCGTTGTCCGCATCTTCTATGTCGATAGCGAATACATCCCCGGACTCGGGGTTATCGCCGGTCTTTTGGTGATCTATTTTACCGGAGTGCTGACTGCTAACTTTTTTGGCCGCCGAATTTTGACTCTCACGGAAGATCTCCTTTGCCGGATCCCCCTGGTGAAATCGATCTATTCCTCCTCCAAACAGGTGACCAAGGTCTTTTCTAGTAATGACCATGACGAGCGGCGCGCGGTCTTTGTCGAGTTTCCGACCGCAGGGAGTTATGCCATCGGTTTTCAGACCAACAGTATCGCATCGTCGGATCAGGAGCGTTTTCTCAGCGTCTTTGTGCCGACAGCGCCGAATCCGACCTCGGGTTTT
>JAXMLA010000209.1:0-1495 GCA_034370465.1 Desulfuromonadales bacterium | reverse complement strand
AGGCCTCCCCTTCAAGGGGAGGGTCGGGGAATTAGGCATCCCCTTCAAGGGGAGACTGATCGGCCTTCCACTTTTTTATCGCATTTAAGGCCCGCAGGGCGATCAATGCGCCCTTTTCCTTGCGGGTGATGCCTCCTTCTTCCAGCGGGGGGAAAAGCCCCATGTTTATATTCATGGGCTGAAAATTCTTCCCCTCGTAGGAAGTTACATATTTCAGCAGGGAACCAATGGCTGTATCCGCCGGTGGCACGGAAACGGGCCTGCCGGAAAGGATGCCCGCCGCGTACACCCCCGCCAAAAGCCCCATCGCCGTTGACTCCATGTAACCTTCCACGCCCGTAAGCTGGCCCGCGAAAAAGATGTTGTTGTCCCCCTTAAGCCGGAGATGGCTGTCAAGAAGCCTCGGAGAGGCGATGAAGGTGTTCCGGTGGATGCTGCCATAACGGGCAAACCGCGCATGTTCCAGGCCGGGGATCAGCCTGATCACCCGCTCCTGTTCCCGTTGGAGCATCTTGGTCTGGAAACCGACGATATTAAACAGCCTACCCTCCCGGTCCTCCCGGCGCAACTGAACCACGGCATATGGCCTCGCGCCGGTACGGGGTTCCACCAGGCCAACCGGTTTCATCGGACCGAAGGCCAGGGTCTTGAATCCCCTTCCCGCAAGCACCTCGATAGGCAGGCAGGACTCGAAACACCTCATGTCCTCGAAGGCATGGAGGGGCATTTCCTCCGCCGTGCAGAGTGCCTGCCAGAATCTTTCATACTCGTCCCTGGTCAGGGGGCAATTGAGGTAATCATCCGAGGAGGGTTCATATCTGGCCCCCGGGAAGGCCTTGTCATGATCGATTGAATCGCCTTCGATGATAGGAGAAATTGCATCATAGAAATATATCTGGTTTTCGCCGGTGAGAGAAGCGATGGTTAGGGCCATCGCCTCGGAGGTGAGGGGGCCGGTGGCGATGATGACGGTCTCATCTGACGGAATTGAGGTGACTTCTTCTCGAACGATGGTCAGTCCCTTTTCCCAGCCGAGTTTTTCTTCCACAAAAAGTGAAAAGAGGTTTCTGTCGACCGCGAGCGCCCTGCCTGCCGGTACGAAGGTACGATCGGCCGCATCGAGAATCAGGGAGCCCAGTTCTCTCAGCTCCTCCTTGAGGATGCCCGCGGCATGATCGGGGGCGTTTGAACCGAGGGAATTACTGCAGACAAGTTCCGCGAGACGGGGCGACTTATGCGCGGGCGAATAACAGAGCGGTTTCATCTCGAAGAGGGTGACCGCGAACCCCCTTTTTAAAAGCTGCCAGGCGGCCTCGCAGCCCGCAAGCCCGCCGCCGATTATGGTTACATGATTTTTCAACTGGAAATACCTCACGGGACAGGCGAGACGCCTGTCCTATTATTTTCACGAATGTCCGGTAGAAAAGGGGGGGCTACAGCTCCAGTCTCCCTTCGATTCAAGGGGAGGCCTACAGCCCCAAGCTCCCTCTTCTTG
>JAXMLA010000208.1:0-1325 GCA_034370465.1 Desulfuromonadales bacterium | reverse complement strand
ATGCAGTGCAACGCAGCATCCGGACTTTTTACGAAGTCGTCATAATTGCGCCGTTAGAAAATCATACTTGTTTCGAATCGGTCCTTCTTGAGGCACAAGGGCCATCTTTGCTTGTTCTTCTCCCTCCCCTTCAAGGGGACGGCGGGGTGGGGATGGGCTAAGAAGGCGTTGCAAAAGTTTAATCAGACAGTGCTGTGTCGGAATAGGAGGGACGGGCATGACAAAGAGAATCGGTTTTATCGGCCTCGGAACCATGGGAAAATGGATTGCCTTAAATATGCTGGAGGCCGGTTTTTCCCTCCGGGTCTATGATATCAACCCCGATCCCATCCGGTTTCTTGTCGAAAAAGGCGCACTGGCGGCGGAATCCGCCGCCGATGTTGCCGCCCGAGTGGACTGGCTTTTCCTGAGCCTTCCCGACACGGCCCTGGTGGAAAAGGTCATCTTCGGAGAAAACGGCGTTCTGGCGGGTGCCGCCCCGGGCCTGGTCCTGGTTGACTTCAGCACCATCGGGTACATGCCCACCCTGGAAATCCATCGCAGACTCAAAGAAAGGGGCATCCTCTTCGCCGATGCGCCGGTATCCGGCATGGAAGAGCGGGCGAAAGAGGCAACACTGACGGTGATGTTCGGTGGCGAAGAGGGCCTCTTTCAAACGGTGCGGCCCGCGCTTGAGGCCATCGGCAATCAGATTGTCCATATGGGGGAGGTGGGCAGCGGACAGCTGACCAAACTGATCAATCAGCTGCTTTTCAATATCAATTGCGCGGGCCTGGCCGAGGTTCTGCCTATGGCCGCCAAGCTTGGACTGGACCCGGAAAAGGTGGCGCAGGTGGTGACCGCGGGAACGGGACGGAGCTTTGCGGCCGAATTCTTTATCCCCCTTACCCTGGAAAGCCGGTTTGATGAGGGGTATCCCGTTAAAAGCGCCTACAAGGACCTGATCAGCGCCGCCGAGATTTCCGCCCGGATGGGCATTCCCCTGCCGGTGGTTAATGCCACGATGGTAACTTTTCAAATGGCCATCGCGGCGGGTTTCGGCGATCTCAGCAAAGGCGGCTTGATCCGCGTCTTTGAAGAAATGCTCGGGGCGGAGTTCAGAAAAAGACCAGGCGAAAGATGAATCCCCGCCTGCTTTGCGTGAAAGGCAGCGGGGTATTACGGAGGTATTACGGGGGTATTACGGGGACACAATACCAGTGCGGCCGGGCAAGGTCGTGTAATCCAGCGGGTGTGAATCCCGCCCCGGAAGGAAGGCCATCCACCGGGTAGCGAGTCCTTGGAGGTCTGGTGGCAACATCGGGCTTTAAGCGTAGGACAGCGAG
>JAXMLA010000207.1:0-4543 GCA_034370465.1 Desulfuromonadales bacterium | reverse complement strand
GGGGGCTATACGGTCCTCCTCAAGGAGAACCGGGAGAGTGGTCAGCTCCTCCTCTTCGATCCGCTCAGCAAAAAGACGGTCGAAAGGAGCCGTGTCGACTTTATTTCGACGGTGGAGAGCTATATCGTCCTCAGCCACCGGGCGCTCTCCGCTCCGGTCGCCTTCGGCTTTCGCTGGTTTTATCAGGAGATCGGCAAGTTTCGCCGGATTATCGCCGAAGTGCTGGTCGGTTCGTTTGTCGTCCAGCTCTTCGGGCTGGTGACGCCCCTCTTCACCCAGGTAATCCTCGACAAGGTCATTGTCCACCATAGTCTCTCGACCCTCGATGTCCTCGCCGTCGCTTTTCTCGCCATCGTTATTTTCGAGCTCCTCCTCAACATCGCCCGCAACTACATTTTCAGCCACACCACCAGCAAGCTCGACGCCAAGCTCGGCGCCAAACTCTTCAAACACCTCCTTGGCCTCCCTTTCCGCTACTTTGAAGCGCGGCAGGTCGGCAATATTGCCGCCCGGGTGCGCGAACTCGATACCATCCGCGAGTTCATGACCAACAAGGCGGTCAGCGTCATCATCGATCTCTTCTTCTCCGGGGTCTTCGTGGTAGTGATGCTCCTTTACAGCGTCAAGCTCACCCTCGTCGCCCTCGCCTTCATCGTTGCCATCGCCACTATCTATCTGCTCGTCACCCCCGAGCTACGGCGGCGGCTGGAGGAGAAGTTCCAGATGGGGGCGCTCTCCAACTCTTATCTGGTCGAATCGGTCACCGGCATGCAGACGGTGAAGTCGCTGGCGATCGAAGGGGCGATGCAGAAACGCTGGGAGGATTACCTCGGCAACTACGTGCGCGCCTCTTTCCGCCTGACCAACATGGCGAAGATCTCCGGCGCTGTGGCCGCTTCGTTGCAGCGGTTGATGACGATCGCCATCCTTTATCTCGGGGTGCAGGCGGTTTTGCGCGGGGAGCTGACGATCGGCCAGTTGATCGCCTTCCAGATGTTCGCCGGTCAATTCTCCGGGCCGGTGCTGCGCCTGACCACCCTCTGGAACGAACTCCAGCAGGCGCTCCTCTCCGTCGATCGGTTGGGGGATATCCTCAATCAGCCCCTTGAAACCTCCGCAGAGAAGGCGATCACCCTGCCGCAGCTCCACGGCCAGTTGCGCTTCGAGAATATCTCTTTTTCGTACCATCCCGGCGGGCCGCAGGTCCTCGACAGTGTCAGCTTCACCATCGCGCCGGGTCAGTGCGTCGGCATCGTCGGGCGCAGCGGCAGCGGCAAGAGTACCCTGGCCAAGCTCCTGCAGCGCCTCTATCTCGCCACTGAGGGGGCGATCTATGTCGATGGCGTCGACGTGCGCCACATGAATCCCTTCTGGCTGCGCTCCAACATCGGGGTCGTCCTCCAGGAGAACTTCCTCTTCAGCGGCACGATTCGCGACAACATCGCCCTGCCCCGTCCCGATGCGCCGATGGAGCTGATCCTGCACGTGGCCCGACTCGCCGGCGCCGACGAATTTATCGCCCAGATGGCCGAGGGGTACGACAGCACCGTCATCGAGCGCGGCGGCTCCCTCTCCGGCGGACAGCGGCAGCGCATCGCCATCGCCCGCGCCCTGATCACCAACCCGCGCCTGCTGATCTTCGATGAGGCGACCAGTGCCCTCGACTATGAATCGGAGAAGGTGATCCGCGACAATATGCGGGCGATCAAGGAGGGACGGACGACGGTGATCATCGCCCACCGCCTCTCGACCATTCGCGACTGCGACACCATTCTGGTGATGGAGCAGGGCAAAGTGGTGGAGAGCGGCAGCCATGACGCCCTCCTTGAGCAGGGCGGTTACTATCATCGACTTCATAGTCAGCAGGGATGAATGATGTTTGGTAAAAAATCGGATCAACACGAATTCAAGCCCCTTCTGATCGAGATCGACGAGGAACCGCTCAATCCCCTTGGCCGCATCATCTTCACGGTCATTATCGTTGCCCTGATCTTCTTCTCCCTGTGGATGTACTTCGGCAAGATCGATGTCGTTGTCACCGCCCGCGGCAAGGTGATCCCGAGCGGCGAGGTCAAGATCATCCAGCCCCTGACCAGCGGGGTGGTCCGTTCCATCCGGGTCAAAGCCGGGCAGAAGGTGGAGCAGGGGGAGGTGCTGATGGAGATCGACCCCTTCGACACCGCCCCGGAGCTCGAGTCCCTCCAGTCCGATTTGCAGCAGGTCGAGCTGGAGATCCTGCGCATCGAGGCACTTTTGGCCAATCAACCGTTTCTGCCGAAGGCGGAGGAGTACGAGGCCGGGCAGCTGTTCGTGCAGCGCCGTCTCTATCAATCGCATCGCGACAAACTCGCCCGGCAGATCGTGGTCAAGGAGAAGGGACTGGCACAGATCGAAGAGCGACTGGGGAGCGCGCAGAGTGGGTACGAGGAGGCAACCTCCCTCCTGGAGCGAAGCCGGGAGCGGCTGCAAAGGCTGGAAGCGGTACGCGATCTGGTCAGCCGCGACGACTACGACCAGGCAAGCCAGGAGGTGACCACCTATGGTCATCAGCTGACTGCCGCAGCGAATACCCTGAGGGAGATCGGCTCTCGCTGGGAAGAGGTGCAACAGGAGATTCGCCTGATCGAAGAGGAGGAGCGCAACCAGCTGCTGGTCGATCTCGCCAGGCGCCGTCAGGACGGTAGCACCTTGTCGGCACGGATCGCCCGGACGACCTTCGTCAATGCCCGCCAGCAGATCCGCTCGCCGGTGCGCGGTACGGTGGCGCAACTCCTCGTCCATACGGTCGGCGGTGTCGTCACTCCCGCCGAGAAGCTCGCCATCATTGTGCCGGGCGATACAGCGCTGCTGGTCAAGGCGCTGGTGCTGAACAAGGATGTCGGCTATCTCACCCCCGGCATGGCGGTGGCGATCAAGGTCGATACCTTCGAGTTCCAGAAGTTCGGGATGTTGTCCGGGCGATTGCTCGAGGTTGCGCAGGACAGCATCGAGGATAAGGAGCTCGGCCTCGTTTACGAGGCCTATGTCGAACCGTTGCAGACGACGTTGCAGGTAGAGGGGGTCGCCACCCCGATCAGCACCGGGATGACAGTCGCGGCGGAGATCAAGGTCGGCAAGCGCCGGATCATCGAATTCTTCCTCTATCCCCTGATCAAATATTTCCATGAAGGGACGAGTGTGCGCTAAATCCTGGTTCTCAACCCTTGGTTCTTGATCGAATAGTTCGTCAGGGCAAGTCCGTCCTGCCACGATAAACTGTTTACACCACCCGCCGCGCTTTGCTAGTATAATCGACCATGTCTGATACCCATTCCTCAACTCCCCCTCAGGTCAACCTGACCCCGATGATGCGCCAGTATCTGGAGATTAAATCCAGCTGCCCGGATGCCATCCTCTTCTTTCGCCTTGGCGATTTTTACGAGATGTTCCTTGAGGATGCGGTGATTGCCTCGCGCATCCTCGATATCACCCTGACCTCGCGCAACAAGGGGGCGAGCGACGAAGTCCCACTCTGCGGCATCCCCTATCACAGCGTGCAACCCTATCTGGTCAAGCTCGTCGAAGCCGGCTACAAAGTCGCGATCTGCGAGCAGGTCGAAGATCCCAAGTCAGTCAAGGGGATCGTGCGCCGCGAGATTGTCCGTATCGTTACCCCCGGCCTGATGGCCGAGGCCGAACTGCTGCGGCCGAAGGAGAACAACTACCTCCTGGCGCTCGCCGCCGGCGAAGAGGGGCGCTGGGGGATTGCCCTCCTTGATCTCAGTACCGGCGAATTTCGCGCGACGGAAGTTGCCGATCTCGACGGAGCACGGGGCGAGATCGTTGCCATTGACCCGGCGGAGATTCTCATTGCCGACGATGAATGCGGTGCGGTAGCGGCGCAGACGTTGGCTCTTCTCCTTGAAGGCCGGATGCTTAACCGTCTGCCGGAGTGGGTCTTTGCCCGCGACCGTGCCAGCGGTCTCCTTTGTGATTTCTTTCACTGTGAGCGACTTGAAGCCTTCGGCTGTCAGGACCTCCCCGGCGCCATCAGCGCCGCCGGCGCGGTCCTCCATTATCTGCAGGAGACGCAAAAGGGGGCGCTCGGTCATATCCGCGCCCTGGCGACTTATCAGGTTGCCGAATACATGCTCCTCGACGAAACAACGCGGCGCAACCTCGAACTGGTCGGGACGATGCGCGATAACAGCCGCAAAGGCTCCCTCCTCGGCATCCTTGATCGGACGGTGACAGCGATGGGGGGACGACTGCTGCGGCGCTGGGTGCAGCAGCCCCTGCTCGATCTGGCGCGGATTCGCGCCCGCCAGTCGGCGATTGCCGAGTTGATGGAGAAGAGCCTGCTGCGGGGTGATCTGCAGGGCGATCTCGACGGTGTCTATGATCTCGAACGCTTGAACGGCAAGATCGCCATGGCGACGGCCAACGCCAAGGATCTGGTGGCGCTGCGTCTCTCCATCGGCCGACTGCCGGCGCTGCGCTCCCGTTTCGATGATCTCGCCAGTCCTCTTCTGGTTTCGCTTTGTAGCGATATCGATCCTCTCGA
>JAXMLA010000206.1:0-4626 GCA_034370465.1 Desulfuromonadales bacterium | reverse complement strand
AGAACCTTCCGCAAGAAGGGATGGGTCTGTGGCTGTATCGCAACGCAGTTGACTTCATTCGTCGCGGGATTTAACATTTCAAAGTTTAAATTGCAGCATCAACTCACTTAATAGAAGGAAGATGACGATGATGAAAGTTGGTCTGGTCGGTTGGCGGGGTATGGTCGGTTCGGTCCTGATGCAACGTATGCAGGAAGAGAATGATTTTCAGGGGATCGAGCCGGTCTTCTTTTCCACATCACAGGCAGGACAGCCGGCGCCGATGAATGCCGGAACCCTCAAGAATGCCGACGATATTGCTGAACTGCAAAAGCTCGACGTGATCATCACCTGTCAGGGGGGTGATTACACCAAGGCCATTCACCCGAAGTTGCGTCAGGCCGGTTGGCAGGGCTACTGGATCGATGCGGCTTCGACGCTGCGCATGGAGAAGGATGCCGTGATCATCCTCGATCCGGTCAATCGCGATGTTATCGATGCGGCTCTGAAGAATGGCCAGAAAGATTTCATCGGCGGCAACTGTACGGTCAGTTTGATGTTGATGGCCCTCGGCGGCCTCTTCCGTGCCGATCTCATCGAATGGCTCTCGTCGATGACCTATCAGGCGGCCTCCGGCGCCGGAGCACCGAATATGCGCGAGCTCCTTTCCCAGATGGGCGTCCTGCACGGTTCTGTGGCAGACCTCCTCAAGGATCCTTCTTCGGCGATCCTGGAGATCGATCAGAAGGTGACCGAGACCCTGCGTAACGACGCCATGCCGAAGAAGGAATTCGGTTTCGCCCTGGCCGGCAATCTCCTCCCCTGGATCGATCGGGAAGTCGAAGACGGCCAGAGCCGCGAGGAGTGGAAGGGTTTTGCCGAGACCAACAAGATCCTCGGGACAACCCAGCCGATTCCGGTCGATGGTCTTTGTGTGCGCGTCGGCGCCATGCGCTGCCATAGCCAGGCTCTGACCATCAAGCTCAAGAAGGATCTGCCGATCGCCGAGATCGAAGCGCTGATCGCCAACGACAATCAGTGGGTCAAGCTGGTGGCGAATAACAAAGCCGACTCTCTGGCGCAGTTGACGCCGGCGGCGGTCTCCGGCACGCTGACCGTGCCGATCGGCCGGGTCCGCAAGATGAAGATGGGGCCGCAGTATATTTCCGCCTTCACCTGCGGCGACCAGCTCCTTTGGGGTGCAGCCGAACCGCTGCGGCGGATGTTGCGGATTCTGTCCGAGCGCTGAGGTTTAAAGATTTGTTCAGGTCATATCGGGCGAAGCAGATTCTTGCTGCTTCGCCCAATTTTTGAATTCAAAGTCAAGACGACTCAATGAGGGTAAAATCGCATGTTTGACAAGTTCAACGATGAATGCGGCGTCTTCGGCATCTTCGGTCATCCCGAAGCGGCCAATCTTGCCTACTTAGGTCTGTATGCCCTGCAACATCGCGGGCAGGAGAGCTGCGGGATCGTCGCTTCTGACGGCGTGCTGCTGCGCACCCACAAAGGGATGGGCCTGGTTGCTGACGTTTTCAAGCGCAATTCGATCTTTGCCGAACTGCCCGGCAGCAGCGCCATCGGCCATGTCCGTTATTCGACCGCCGGCGGCAATGATATCAAAAATTGCCAGCCGATCGTCGTCGATTATGTCCACGGCGCCATCTCGGTCGCCCATAACGGCAACCTCGTCAATGCCCTGGAGATTCGCGCTGAGCTCGAAAAGAAAGGCTCAATCTTTTCGACCACCTCCGACACCGAAGTCATTATCCACCTGATCGCCCGTTCGGCGGGTGCGACTCTGGAAGACCGCCTTGTCGAAGCGTTGCGCGAAGTGCGCGGCGCCTACAGTCTGACTTTTCTCACCGAGACCCGCCTGGTGGCGGTGCGTGACGGCAGCGGCTTCCGCCCTCTGGCTCTCGGCAAACTTGATGGTGCCTATGTCGTTGCTTCCGAAACCTGTGCTTTTGATCTGATCGAGGCGGAATTTATCCGCGAGATCGAGCCGGGGGAGATGGTCGTCATCGACAAGCACGGCATCAAGAGTTACTTCCCCTTTGAAAAGATCCCCACCTCCCCCTGTATCTTCGAGCATATCTACTTTGCCCGTCCTGACAGCATCGTCTTCGGCCGGCAGGTCTATGGCGTGCGCAAAGAGTTCGGGCGGCAACTCGCCCGGGAATTTCCTGTCGATGCCGATGTGGTTATTCCTATCCCTGACTCCGGGGTGCCGGCAGCGATCGGCTACGCGGAAGAGTCGGGGATCCGTTTCGAGACCGGCCTGATTCGCAATCATTATGTCGGTCGCACCTTTATCGAGCCGCAGCAATCGATTCGCCACTTCGGGGTCAAGCTCAAGCTGAATCCGGTGCGGGAAATTATCGAAGGGAAACGGATTGTTGTCATCGATGATTCGATCGTGCGCGGCACTACGGCGCGCAAGATCATCAAGATGATCCGCGCCGCCGGTGCCAGTGAAGTTCATGTGCGCATCTCCAGTCCACCGACGAGTTTCCCCTGTTACTACGGTATCGACACTCCGACCCGCAAGGAGCTGATCTCGTCATCGCATTCGATCGAAGAGATCAACCGTTACATCACCTCCGATTCTCTCGGCTACCTGTCGCGCGAAGGGACACTGCGCGCCGCCGGAGCGCCGGAAGGCCGACCCGGGCACTATTGCGATGCCTGCTTCAGTGGCCAGTATCCCGTTAAATTCCCCCGCCTGGTCGAATCTGATCAGATGGGACTTTTTTAGGAGAGATTACTTTTATGACCAGCTCGGAACGCAACAGTTTGATGGAGATTATCCGCGAGCTTTCTTACGAAGAGCGGGAGGTGACCCTCGCCTCCGGCCGCAAGAGCAACTTCTATTTCGACGGCAAACAGACCTGTCTGCATGCGCAGGGTGGTCTGCTGGTCGGCAAGGCTTTTTGGCAGGAGGTCAAGGCTTTTGCCGGGCCGATTCATGGTGTCGGTGGACTGACCCTCGGCGCTGACCCCATCGCCACGGCGACGAGTATTGCCGCTGCCCTCGATGGCGCCAGCGTCCACGCCTTTATTATCCGCAAGGAACCGAAGGGGCACGGTACCGGCCAGTGGTTGGAAGGGCGCAAGAACCTCCCCGCCGGCAGTCGCGTCGTGATTGTCGAGGATGTCACCACCACCGGTGGTTCCTCGATGAAGGCGGTCGAGCGCGCCCGCTCCGAAGGGCTGGAAGTTGTCGGCATCATCACTCTCGTTGACCGCGAGGAAGGGGCCCGGGAGTTTCTGGAGGGCGAAAACAGTCTGGCTTTGCGGGCGGTCTTTACCAAGTCGCAGGTTGTCGGTTAGTTGCAAGGTTATAGCTATTCCGTCCCCTCTTCCTGCGTGGAGAGGGGACGATTTTTTTCGGTAAACAACGGCATGAAACTCCCCACCCCCCTGTATCCCGGTCGCCTCCTGCGCCGCTACCAGCGTTTTTTTGCCGAGGTCGAGCTCGATGACGGCCGCATTGTCACCGCCCATACCCCGAATACCGGCAGCATGCTGCAGTGTGCCATCCCCGGTCATCGCGTCCTGATCTCTGCAGCCGCCAACCCTCTGCGCAAACTTCCCTGGACTCTCGAACTCATCGAAGTCAACGGCAGTTGGGTCGATACGCATACGCATCGAACGAATCGGGTCGTCGAAGAAGGATTGCGCTCCGGGGCCATCGCTGAGTTCGTTGGCTATGATGTTCGCGCCGAAGTCCCCTATCATGACAGCCGCATCGACTTTCTCCTGCAGCGGGGAGGGGAGCAGGTTTTCGTTGAAGTCAAGAACGTCACCCTCTGCTTACCCCCTGAAGTCGCCTGCTTCCCGGATGCTGTGACGACGCGCGGCCAGAAGCATCTCCGTGAATTGGCTCGGGCTTGTGCCGAGGGTTATCGGGCAGTGATCTTTTTTCTTGTCCAGCGCGCTGAAGCGACGGCCTTTACTCCCGCCGATGCCATTGACCCTCTTTACGGTCAGCTTCTGCGCGAGGTCACCGCGGCCGGGGTCGAAGTCCTTGCTTATCGCAGCGTCGTGACAAAAGAGATGACTTCTGTCGGCTGCCGCATCCCGGTTTGCCTTTAATCGTCCGATGAAACTTGACTCAAACCGGGCAAAAGTGCTAAAGAGTTCTGCGCTTTAAGCTGCCAATCATCCTGGAGGAGAAATAAACATGGAACAAACATTTGCTATCATCAAGCCCGACGCCTTTGCCAAAGGCTACGCCGGCCGCATCCTTGCCCGCATCTACGCTGAAGGCTTCACCGTTGTCGGCCTCAAAAAACTTTACATGAGTAAGGTCGAAGCCGAAGGCTTTTATGCTGTTCACAGCGCCCGTCCTTTCTTTGGCGAATTGACCGACTTCATGAGCAGTGGCCCCTGCGTCGCTATGGTTCTTCAAGCCGATGGCGCCATCAAAAAGTGGCGCGACCTGATGGGCGCCACCAACCCGGCTCAGGCCGATGCCGGCACTTTGCGCAAAGAGTTCGGTGCTTCGATCGGCGAGAACGCCACGCACGGTTCCGATGCTCCTGAGACGGCGGCTTTTGAAATCCCTTACTTCTTCTCTGGTCTCGAACTGCTTTAATAGGACAGTTCCCGGTTGCGAAGTACGTTTAAGCTTTTTCCTTTTAA
>JAXMLA010000205.1:0-38235 GCA_034370465.1 Desulfuromonadales bacterium | reverse complement strand
GATCATCTCGATCTCGAGACCGAGTTTGACAATCTCCTCGATTTTGCGCCGGATCAGGCCGCCAAAGGGCATGAGGATGTTGGCATAATATTCGATCACCGCATCATCGAGATCTTCGACCGAAACCGACTTGATATACTCGTCGTCGTAACGTTCGGCAGCGGCAATGTGCTGGCCGAAGGCATCCTGACTGAAAAGGATCTTTTCTTCGGCAATATAGGTCATCATCGAATCGGGCCAATGGAGCATCGGCGTTTCGATAAATTGCAGGGTCAACCGCCCGGTCTTCAAGGTGTCACCGGTCTTGACGATCCTGATTTTCCAACGACTGGTGTCGAAGAATCGATCGAGCCCGCGCTTACCCTTTTCAGAGATGAAAATGGTCGCGCCCGGTGCCAACTCCATAATCCGGTCAAGGCTCGAGGCGTGGTCATTCTCGATGTGATTGATCACGATATTCTTGATCTTCGCGGGATCAATGAGATTTTCGATACAGCGCAGCGTTGCTTCGGCAAAGTCATACTTCACCGTATCAATGAGGGTAATTTCGTCATCGAGGAGGAGATAATTATTGTATGACGTTCCACGGGGGGTGACATAACCGTGAAAATCGCGCACGGCCCAATCGATCGCTCCGACCCAATAGATTGAGTTCCTGATTTCAACTGCTTTCATGATTTCACCTCAAAACGTTACCAGATTGCCGCGCAACAACCCTTAGATCTCTTCAAACTGATCAGGGCCAACCCCACAGTCAGGACAGGATTCCGGCGGCTCATTTCCTTCATGAATATAACCACAAACCAGACAACGCCACTTTTTCATCGTTCGTCTCCTTTTGTTTTTTCAAGATTACCGGAGGATCCGGAGAAGTTAAAAACTAACTTATTTATGAGGCAAAGTCTACCATTTTTGTATCAATTCCAAGGGCCTTCAGGATTACTAAAAAATCTGCCGGCAATGGCGCTGACAACGTTTGTCGCTCTCCTGAGTGCGGATGGATCATGCTTAAAGAAAGGGCGTGAAGAAGATGGCGCGGCAGCGGAATACTTCCGGTGACGAGGGGCAGCACTGCCATGCCGCCATAAAGTGTATCACCTAATAGCGGAAATCCCAGCCCCGCCAGATGGACGCGAATCTGATGGGTGCGCCCGGTCCGGGGGCGGGCAACAACCAGGGCCACACCATCGCGGCCGGCCAGGGTGGCAAAATCGGTCTGCGCCGCTAAACCGCCGATGGAGACCGCTACCGTTCTTCCCCGCACGCCGGCCTTGAGATGATTGCTGACGCTAAAACGCTCGGGCGGGCTGCCGCTCACCAGCGCGAGATAACTCTTTTCGATCCGGTGCTCACTGAACTGACGAGAGAGGGAGAGATTCGCCGGCGGCGTCAAGGCAAAGAGGAGGAGACCGGTGGTATCGGCATCAAGCCGATGCAGAAGGATCGGCCGCGAACTCCCGCCGCTTTCGACAATCAATGCAGTAACGAGATCGAGGGCATTGGGACGGCCGCTGACGGTGCGATGCGCCGGCAGTCCTGCCGGCTTGTTGACCGCGAGCAAACAATCGTCCTGCCACAAAATCGGGAGTTGCGGTCCCACAGGGGCAGGAATTTCACCATCGATGGTTACGTCGATGTGTTCGCCCCCCTGCAAAACGATTCCGGCCCGCCCGGCACAACGGCCATCGATAAAGACTTGACCGCCATCGAGAGCTCGCTTGATCGTCTTGCGCGAAGTCGGGGCAAGGGTCTTGACCAGATAGTGGTCGAGACGTTCTCCCTGCGCCGCCGCTGTGACGAAGAGGCGTTCCCGGCGTTGCGTACTCATAGCAGTTCCCCGCGCCCTCCCTGCGCATCGACGCCGACGAGACGCACGATGATCGCCTTGCCGACCAAGTCAGCATCGCCGCTAAAACGTATCGGCAGATAATTCCCGCTGATGCCGCGCAGCACTCCACCCTTGCCGCCCCCTTCAACCACCACCTCCAGCTCGCGGCCGATAAAACTCCGGGTAAAGGCGTCGAGCTTGACACTCCCCAGGGCGCGCAGTTGTGCCGCCCGCTCCTTGATCACCTCCGGCGCTACCTGCTCGGCCATAAGCGCTGCCGGGGTGCCGGGGCGTTTGCTGTAGGGGAAAATATGCAGGTGCGTCACCGGCATCGCCTCGATCAGCGCCAGCGTATGGGCGAACTCGACGTCACTCTCGCCGGGGAAGCCGGCGATCAGGTCGAGACCGATGGCGAGATCAGGAATTCTGGCAACCAGACGCTTTATCAGGGTACGAAAGAAGGTCGTATCGTAGTGCCGGTTCATGCGGGTGAGGACAGCATCATCCCCGGCCTGTAAAGGGATATGGAGGTGGGGGCAGAGGACGGTTGAGGTTGCCAGCAGGTCGATCAACTCTTCAGGAATTTCGGTCGGCTCGATCGAGCCGAGACGGAGACGATGAACCGATGAATTTTCAAGGAGCAGCTTAATCAATGAAGTGAGGTTGGTCGAATGCTCCAGATCGAGACCATAACCGCCAATATGAATGCCGGTCAGCACCACTTCCGGATAGCCGGCCGCAACCAGTTGTTGCACCTGCTTCAGAACCAGCTTCGGCGGCACCGAACGGCTCGGACCGCGGGCAAAGGGGATAATGCAATAGGAGCAGAAGGCGTTACAGCCGTTCTGGATCTGCACGAAGGCCCGGCTGCGCTCGGCAAAGGAGGATAAAGTCGGCACGCTCCCGCCGGCTTCACGCAGATTAGAGACGTGGACGGTCTCGCACCCCTCTTCACCGAGCAGGCGGAGAAGATCCTGTTTTTCGGCGTTGCCCAGGACGAGGGCTACACCGGGAAGAGTACGCAATGCCGTCGGATCGACCTGCGCATAACAGCCGGTGACCACCACCCGGCAGTCAGGATTGAGACGGCGGGCGCGGCGGATGAGGTTACGCGATTGGCTGTCAGTGGCGGCGGTGACGGTACAGGTATTGACAATGACCAGTTCAGCGCCGGCGTCAAAAGGGACCACCGTCCAGCCGGCTGCGCCGAGCTGTTCTTCGAGGGCTGCCGATTCGAACTGATTGGTTTTGCAGCCGAGGGTGGCCAGGGCGGCGGTACGGGGTAGTGTCATTGAATCCACCCGCCCCCAAGGACGCGATCACCATCATAAAAAACTGCCGCCTGGCCGGGCGTGACCCCGGTCTGAGGCTGATCGAAGGTAACCAGGAGACTGTTGTCAGCGTTGGGAGTGAGGAGGGCGGGCGCTTCGTGATGACGATAACGGATGCGACAGTTAGCGCGTAGCGGTTCAACGGGAGGGGGAGTTGTCCAGCTCAAATTCTTGAGGAGGAGGGACGAGCAGTGCAAAAACTCTTCTTCCCCGACGATCACCTCATGGCGCTCCGCATCGATGCGCACGACATATAGGGGATGCGGCCAGGCAATGCCGAGACCACGGCGCTGGCCGATGGTATAGCGATAGGTACCGCGATGACGGCCGACCTCCTTGCCGGAGACGTGGAGGATCGCCCCGTCCTTGTGGCCGCTGCCGCGCTCTTCTTCGAGAAAACGAACATAATCGCCATCCGGGACAAAACAGATATCTTGGCTCTCCGACTTCTGCGCCACCGGCAGGGCGAAACGCGTTGCATGGGCGCGCACCTCCTCCTTGGTCATATCGCCGAGCGGAAAGAGGACTGAGGCCAATTGCTGTTGCGAGAGGGTAAAGAGGAAGTAACTTTGATCCTTGGCCGGGTCGAGGCCTTTACGCAGCTCAAAACCATCTTCTCCCGCGACGATGCGGGCATAGTGGCCGGTCGCCAGGGCATCAGCTTCAAGCTCATGGGCGCGTTGCAGCAGGCGCTCGAACTTGAGTTTCTGGTTGCACAGGACGCAGGGGTTGGGGGTACGGCCGGCAAAATACTCGTTGCAGAAGGGATCGATGACCTGACTTTGAAAGTCGGCCTCAAAATTGACGACGTAGAAAGGGATGCCGATCGCCTCGGCAACCCGGCGGGCGTCGTAGACATCGTCGAGAGAACAGCAGGAGCCAAAGAGCTGGCCGTCCGGCGCGGTAAAGCGCGAGTAGTCCCAGATCTGCATGGTGATGCCGATGACTTCATGCCCCTGCTCTTTGAGCAAAGCGGCGGTCGTCGAAGAATCGACGCCGCCACTCATCGCTACGACAATCCGTTTTTTCTTTTGCGGCATGCGACTTACCCTTGGGGGTGGCGTTCCTGATAATCCTTGATCGCTTCATGCAGGGCATCGGCAGCAAGGTTGGAACAGTGCATCTTCTGCGCAGGGAGACCGTCGAGGGCCTCAGCAACGGCGGCATTGGTCAGCACCAGCGCTTCGGCAATCGTCTTGCCGAGAGCCATCTCGGTGACCATCGACGAGGTAGCAATGGCGGCGCCGCAACCGAAGGTCTTGAATTTGACGTCGGTGATGATGCCGTCATCGACCTTGAGAAAAATCTTCATAATGTCGCCGCAGGAAGCGTTGCCGACTTCGCCGACACCATCGGCATCTTCGATTTCACCGACATTGCGGGGGTTGCTGAAGTGATCCATAACTTTTTCGGTATACATATGAAGACTCCTTTTGTAAGAAATTTTGATTTGGGGTTGTAGGGGCGACCGTTTTAAAGATTCTGCAGGGTATTGCAGCCGACCGTGCAGGTCTCGCGATCCCGGCAGTTATACAACGGACTCATCTCGCGCAGCCGTTGCACGATCGGCGGCAGGATCTCGATGACGTAATCGATCTCTTCCGCCGTATTATTCGCCCCGAGACTGAAGCGGGTACTCGAATGGGCGAGGGTGACTTCGACACACATGGCGCCGAGGACGTGCGACGGCTCCAGAGAACCGGAGGTACAGGCCGAGCCTGAGGAGGCGGCAATCCCCTTCATGTCGAGGCTCATCAGCAGTGATTCCCCCTCGATCCAGGCAAAGCTGACATTGAGGGTATTCGGCAAACGCTCGGTCGGGTGGCCGTTGAGTTTGATCTGCGGCACCGCGGCAAAGAGTCCGGCTTCGAGACGGTCGCGCAGCGCCTTGATCTGCTCTGACTTTTCCGCCATCTCCTGACCGGCGAGCTCACAGGCAAGCCCCAAACCGACAATCGACGGGACATTGTGGGTTCCAGCGCGACGGTTGCGCTCCTGGTGACCGCCGTGCAGCAGCGGCGTCAACTTGGTGCCGCGGCGGATATAGATGGCACCGATCCCTTTCGGGGCGCCGAGCTTGTGTCCGGAGATAACCAGGAGATCGACATTGGCTGCCTGCACATCGACAGGAACCTTGCCGACCGCCTGCACCGCGTCGCAGTGAAAGCGAACCTGATGTTTTTTGGCGATAGCGCCGATCTCGGTAATCGGGAAGAGGGTGCCGGTTTCGTTATTCGCCCACATGACCGAGATCAGGACGGTCTCCGGGGTGATCGCCGCTTCGAGCTGCGCCAGATCGAGCATGCCATCGGCGTCGACCGGCAGATAGGTGACGCTATAGCCGCGCTTCTCCAGATACTCGCAGGTATTGAGGACCGCCGGATGCTCGACCGCGGTGGTGATAATGTGTTTCCCCCTGTCACTCAGCGCGTCGAGAGTGCCGAGGATCGCCATATTGTCCCCTTCGCTGCCACAGGAGACAAAGACGATCTCCGCCGGGGAGGCATTGATCAGCGTCGCCACCTGCGCCCGCGCCTTCTCCAGTGCACCGGAGACCTGACGGCCGGCCCAGTGGACACTCGAAGGGTTGCCGAACTGTTCGCTGAAGTAGGGGAGCATCGCGTTCAGCACCTCGGGACGAACCGGGGTGGTGGCGTTATTATCAAGATAGATGTGGTTCACAGTGTTACCTCCAAAATTATCTTTACGGCACCGGAGATCGCTCCGCCGCTACGATTTAATCTTCTGCCGCGCTTCGAGGACCAAATCATCCAAAGTGATGGAGGCCAGAAAACTGCGCACCCGCTCCGCCAATCCGTGCCAGACACTCTGGGTGACGCACTTGTCAGTACAGGCACATTGGCCCGCGCCATCCATGCAGGAGACCGGCACCAGCGTCTCTTCCACACTGTCGATAATCTCGTCGACGCGGATCCGCTCCGCCGGCCGGGCGAGGACATAACCACCACCGGGACCGCGCACACTATCGACCAGGGCTCCGCGCCGCAACTTGACAAAGAGTTGTTCGAGATAAGTCAGCGAGATCGCTTCACGCGTCGCAATCTCTTTCAGCGACATCGGTCCGCCATCTCCATACAAAGCCAGACTGACCATCGCCTGCACGGCATATTGCGCTTTGGTCGAAAGTCGCATGCTTAGTCCTTCTTCGTAGCGGCAAGCTCAGCGCGGAGGCGCGCCTGCTCTTCGCTCAAAGACTTGACCTGTTCTTCCAGGGCCCGCAACTGATCGAAGAGACACGCCATCGCCTTGGCCTGGGGATCAGGGAGATTACCGTGCTGCAGGTCGGGACGTTCCGGAGCTCTCGTCTCTTCCGCCCCCATCACCACCCGACCGGGGATGCCGACGACCGTGGCATTCGGCGGCACTTCTTTCACCACCACCGAATTCGACCCGACCTTGGCCCCCTTGCCGACAGTAAAGGGGCCGAGGATCTTCGCCCCGGAACCAATGACGACATTGTCGTCAAGGGTGGGATGACGCTTGACCTTGTCCCAGGTGACGCCGCCCAGGGTGACGCCGTGGTAAAGGGTGACATTATCGCCGATTTCGGCGGTCTCGCCGATCACAACGCCCATGCCGTGGTCGATGAAAAATTTTCGGCCGATTGTAGCGCCGGGATGGATTTCAACTCCGGTGAGAAACCGGCCAAGATGCGAGGTCAGGCGGCCAAAGAAGTAGAGATGGTGCGTCCACAACCAGTGGGCAACGCGATGAAACCAGACCGCATGCAGGCCCGGATAGCAGAAGATGATCTCCAGCACGCTGCGCGCCGCCGGATCCCGGTCAAAGACGGATTTGATATCTTCACGGATCGCTCTGAACATCTTCGCCACCTCGGCAAAAGTAGTTGACTCATTTGGTCGATTAATAGCATGCCCGACCAATACCGTCAACTATTATTCCAGACTATTTTAAGCGCATTTCCTGTGTAGGGGCACCCCTTGTGGGTGCCCGATTCTGATTCTCCTCAAGGGGCGGCACCCACAAGAGGTGTCCCCTACAAAAACAACCGATAAACCGCATTCTCGCTCTCATCCTCATAACGATAACCGAGGCGATCGAGAAACTCCCGCAGCCTTGTTTCATCGCCTGCGGGGATCTCCAGCCCGACCAGGACCCGGCCGTAATCGCCCCCCTGCGCCCGGTAGTGGAAGAGGGAGATATTCCAGTTCTCCCCCATATGCGCCAGAAAGCGACCGAGAGCGCCGGGGCGTTCGGGGAACCAGAAGCGGAAGAGGACTTCGTTGACGACATCCGGGGAGCGACCGCCGACCATGTAACGGACATGGGTCTTGGCGAGTTCGTTGTCGGTGAGGTCGACGTTGGCAAAACCGGCCGCAGTGAGAGTCGCGCCGAAGGTCAGGCGCTCGGCCTGGTTGCGGGTGGAGATGCCGACGAAGATGTGGGCGGCATCGCGATTGGCGAGGCGGTAATTGAATTCGGTGAGGTTGCGTTCGCCGAGGACTTCGCCGCAGAAACGCTTGAGGGAACCGGGCTCTTCGGGGATGGTAACGGCAAAGAGCGCTTCCTGCTTCTCGCCGATCAGCGTGCGTTCGGAGACATAACGGAGGCGCTCAAAATTCATGTTTGCACCGGAGTTGATCGCCGCCAGACTCAGTCCTGCCACCTCATGACTGCGGGCATACTTGATCAGACCGGCGACCGCCAGGGCACCGGCCGGCTCGACGATCGAGCGGGTCTCCTGATAGATACTCTTGATGGCGCTGCAGATTTCATCAGTATCGACGCGAATCATTTCATCGACACAGTGGCGACAGAGTTCGAAGGTGACCTTGCCGACCTGGCGCACTGCCACGCCGTCGGCAAAGATCCCGACCGAATCGAGGGTGACGCGTTTGTGCGCTTCGAGAGAACGGGCCATGGCGTCGCTGTCGTCCGGCTCGACGCCGATGACTTTGATATCGGGGCGCAATGCTTTGATATAAGCACTGATCCCGGCGATGAGCCCGCCGCCGCCGACCGGGACAAAGACCGCATCAAGGCGGCCGGACGATTGTCGTAACAGTTCATCGGCGATCGTCCCCTGCCCGGCAATGACCAGCTCGTCGTCAAAGGGGTGGACAAAGGTCATCCCCCGCTCGAGAGCGAGACCGGTGCAATACTCCGCCGCTTCCGAATAGTTGTCGCCGCACAGGATGACTTCGGCGCCGTACGATTCGACCGCCGCCACCTTGATCCGCGGCGTCGTCACCGGCATGACGATGGTGGCGAGGATGCCGAGCTGCTTGGCGGCGAAGGCGACCCCCTGAGCATGATTCCCCGCCGAAGCGGCAATCACCCCGCAGTGACGCTCGGCTTCGCTCAAGTGAGCAATCTTGTTGTAGGCACCGCGGATCTTGAAGGAGAAGACCGGCTGCAGATCTTCGCGCTTGAGAAGAACACGGCAGCCGAACTGTTGCGACAGACCGGGGGCCAGTTCAAGGGGGGTCTCAACCGCCGCCTCGTAGACGCGGGAGGTGAGGATGAGCTTGAGCATCTTTTGCATATGGGTCACCTGTCGGTTGTTTTAGACTTTAAGCTCCCCTCCTTGGTTAAGGAGGGGCTGGGGGTGGTTGGCAAGGGGCCTGATTTTGATGCGACAACATACCGCTCCAGTCCGCTCCGATTCAAGCTAATTCCCTGTCATGACGCGCAACTTGTTATCGACAAAAGCCAAACAACTCCCTATAATGTGCCCCTGCCAATCCCCCGGCGCCATTCGTTGCGCCGCCATTTCATTTACCGATAAGGAGAGAGAGCATGGCCACACCGGATTTCTTTTATCAAGACCCCTTCCCCCTCGCGAAAGATGAAACCAAGTACCGCAAGCTTGAAGGCTCCGAGAAGTACGTCGCCGTCGAGCAGTTCGCCGGCAAAGACGTAGTCCGCGTCTGCCCCGAGGCACTGACCATCCTCGCTAACGAAGCGATGAAGGATGTCTCCTTCCTCCTCCGCCCCGCCCACAACGAGCAGGTCGCCACCATTCTCAGCGATCCCGAAGCATCGATGAATGACAAGGGCGTTGCCCTCGCCTTCCTCCGCAATGCCGAGATCGCCGCCAACTTCGAACTGCCGGTCTGCCAGGATACCGGCACCGCCACGGTCGCCGCCAAGAAGGGGCAGCAGATCTGGACCGGAGTGAAGGATGAAGAGTGGCTCTCCAAGGGGATCTACAAGACCTACACCGAAGAGAACCTGCGCTACTCGCAGACCGTTGCCACCGACATGTACGAAGAGCTCAACACCGGCACCAACCTGCCGGCGCAGATCGACATCCTCGCCACCGACGACGCCTACTACAAGTTCGTCTTCATGGCCAAGGGGGGCGGTTCCGCCAACAAGACCATGCTTTATCAGGAGACCAAAGCCCTCCTCACCCCGGAGAAGCTGGAGAAGTACCTGATCGAGAAGATGAAGTACCTCGGCACTGCCGCCTGCCCCCCCTACCACATCGCCTTTGTCATCGGCGGCACCTCGGCTGACCAGTGCATGAAGACGGTCAAGCTCGCCACCGCCAAGGAACTCGACGGCCTGCCGACCCAGGGGAACAAGCACGGCCAGGCTTTCCGCGACATCGAGTTGGAGAACCGCCTCCTCGTCGCCGCGCAGAAGCTCGGCATCGGCGCCCAGTTCGGCGGCAAATACTTTGCCCACGACGTCCGCGTCATCCGTCTCCCCCGCCACGGCGCTTCCTGCCCGGTCGGGATGGCGGTCTCCTGCTCCGCCGACCGCAACATCAAGGCGAAGATCACCAAGGACGGCCTCTTCGTCGAGGAGATGGACCGCAATCCCGGCCGCCTCATCCCCGACAGATATCGCGGCAAGCATGAGCACGGCGTCAAGATCGACCTCAATCAGCCGATGGAGGCGATCCTCGCCGAGCTGAGCAAGCACCCGGTCTCCACCCCGCTGTTGCTGAACGGCACCATCGTCGTCGGCCGCGACATCGCCCACGCCAAGTTCAAGGAGATCATGGACAGCGGCAAGCCGCTCCCCGATTACCTGAAGAAGCACCCGATCTACTACGCCGGCCCGGCCAAGACCCCGCCCGGCAAGGCCTCCGGCTCCTTCGGCCCGACCACGGCCGGCCGCATGGACAGCTATGTTGATGAGCTTCAGGCCAACGGCGGCTCGATGGTGATGATCGCCAAGGGGAACCGCAACCAGGCAGTTACCGACGCCTGCAAGAAACACGGCGGCTTCTACCTCGGCTCCATCGGCGGCCCGGCAGCGGTCCTCGCCGAAGAGAACATCAAGAAGGTCGAATGCATCGACTTCCCCGAACTCGGCATGGAAGCGGTCTGGAAGATCGAAGTCGAAAACTTCCCGGCCTTCATCCTGGTCGATGACAAAGGGAATGACTTCTTCAAGCAACTGGGGTTGTAATAGGATGAACACGAAGCCCCCGGTTTGCAGATGCAGCCGGGGGCTTCGTAAAACTGTAAGTGGAGTTGCGTATGTCCCCGACGCTCTTGGTCGAAGCCGGCCTAAAATTCTTCTTCTATGCCAACGAACACCTGCCGCGACACATCCATGTCGTCAAGGGGAACGATTATGCTACTATTGACTTGGCGACGCTTCTTTTTCGGGATAATTTTCTGAAACCGGCCGATCAAAAGCGGGCATTACAGATTGTGACAGCGCATCACGCAGAACTTGAAAGGGCATGGGATGAATTCTTTACAAGGTAAATCGGTTCATGTCGATGACAGGTTGCTGCACGTTGAACTAAAAGACGGACGGATCATATCGACCCCCATATCTTGGTATCCTGAGCTTCAGAAGGCAAGCCTGACCCAGCTTGGGCGCTATCAGTTCATCTGCCGCGGAACCGGCATTGAATGGCCGGAACTGGACTACCACCTGAGCATCGAAGCGATGCTCTCCGGCATGGCACAAGTGAAGGCGGCATGACAATCTGGGGTGTGCCGAATTCACTTTAGATGTTCCAAAGCACAAATTTTCCCGATCTTCCCGACAAACGAGGCCCCATGCTCCAGCTAACCGACGAACTCCTCAGAGAAATGACCGACGCCATCGTGCGGGAAATCAAACCCCGCCAGATCATCCTCTTTGGCTCGCATGCTCGCGGGGATGCCCGCCCTGATTCCGATCTTGATTTTCTGGTGGTCGAAGACGGGCCTTTTGACGCTCAGCGCAGCCGCCGCGCCGCCATGACCCGGTTGTCCGAGCTTTTGTTCGATTATTTTATCCCGATGGACTTTCTGGTCTTCACCCCTGAAGAGATCGAGAAGTGGAAAGACGCCAAGAACCATGTGATTGCCCATGCCCTGAAAGAGGGGAGGGTTTTGTATGAGTACCACTGAACAGGCGCGGCAGTTGTTGTCGATGGCGGCAAAAGATATCAAAGCCCTTGATCTGATGATCTTGCCGGAATCGATCGATGATGAAATCTTCGGTTTCCATGCGCAACAGGCGGTTGAAGAGTCAAGGGGACGTTGCTCGCTAACTTGCTAACTTTTTAATCTGCCGCCCCGCGTGGGCTGTTGCTTTTCCCCCACCCGCCAACCACCTCTCCCGCCTCAAAACCGGCCCAACCCTGCCAACACCCCAACTCTTGACACCACCACTGGGAACTTCACCATTCTCGTCCAAAATTGTGATTGTCAATCAACAAGTTGACAGATAGAATGGCTGACACGAGCCATCATGGCCACCATATCGAGGCAATCATGTCCATTGAAGATGAATTAATTCTGGCAAAAATGGCCGAGCGCATTGTCCGGGAAGTCAACCCGGCCAGAATTGTGCTCTTCGGTTCCCGCGCGCGCGGCGACGCCAAGGCGACCTCGGATGTCGACCTGCTGGTCGTCGAGGACGGCCCCTTCGGTCCGAATAAAAGTCGCTTTCACGAGACAAGCCGCATTAACCGCGTTCTCTCCGGTTTTGGTATTGCCAAAGACGTGCTGGTCTACTCAACAGAAGAGGTGGAACTCTGGCGTAACACCACCAATCATGTGATTGCTCATGCCCTGCGCGAAGGGCGGGTGCTTTATGACCGACCTTGATCACGCCCGCCAGATGCTCGACTTGGCCCGCCGTGACCTGCGGGCGCTCGGCGGCATGTTCGACGCTACGATCTTTGCCTACGAAATCTTCGGCTTTCACGCCCAACAAACCGCAGAAAAAGCTCTGAAAGCATGGATTGCCAAAACGGGCGAAAGCTATGGTTTTACCCACGACCTCGGCCTGCTTCTCGATACACTGCGCAATGCTGGCTGCGACACCACGCAATTTCCCGACCTTCCGGACCTGACAATTTTTGCGGTGCACTTTCGCTATGACGATGCCGGAGACGATTACGGTTTGCCCGAACGGGAAGAAGTCTTTCTCAAGGTGGCCGGACTGGTTGAGCATGTGGCACAGTTGCTTGAGCGACATTAGAACTGCGGGGGTAACGTCCCAAAATCCCAAAGTCCCAACAGCCCGCACCGCGCGGGCTGATGCTTTTCTCCCACCCGACGACCACCTCTCCCCCTCGAAATCAGCCTGCCCTGCCAACACCCCGACTCTTGACACCTCCCCGACCCGCCGCTCATCGACCTGACCAGGCAAAGGCGGGCGATTCATGAATCGCCCCTACATGGGCATCACAATCCCATCAGTATGCGCAGTCGATCCTCAATCCCCCGCAGAGTATCGGGCGTCACTCCTCCCCAACGGCTCACCAGTCGCTCCGTCGAGATCGAACGCACATCCTCGCACTTGACGTACGAAGCTTCGCGCACGCCCCCTTCGGGCGGCATCACCGCCACATGCGAACGGATTCCCTTATTTTTGCTGGTTACCGGGAGGACGATCACCAGCCCGGCCGGGCTTTGATTGAAAAGATCGACCGAAATCACCAGACATGGTCGCATCCCGGCCTGTTCGCGGCCACGCACCGGATTAAGATCGGCCAGCCAGATCTCCCCCCGGGCCGGAACCGGGGTCATCGCTCAGCTCCGTCGCTCAGAGTGGTATCCCAGGCCGAGCGTTCTTGCTGCTCGTCGTTCCATTCGGCCTCATTTTCGCGTAACACGGCGAAATCGGCACCTAAACCTTCGAGAAAACGTTGCCGGCGATAGGCTTCAATCGCCTGCTCCAGAATCACCTGCATCGGCTTGTGGTCCTGTTGAGCGAATTGCCGCAAAATGCGGTGAACCGGTTCGGAAAGTCTGATCGTGGCCGTTGACATAATTGCACCTCCTGGCTTCATCGTAGCAGTCTGATTAGTATACAAATTTGTAGCCTTTCCTGCAACAGTCTTGAACACCGAAACGCTTACTCTCGCTTATCCTCCACCCGCCGACCTCCTCTTCCCCTCAAAACCGGCCCAACCCTGCCGACACCCCAATCTCTTGACACCTCCCCGATCCGCCGTCCTCTCGGCAAACAACAGCCGGCTAAACTTCATCCCGGCATCTTTGCAGTCCGCCGCAGCGTGGGCTGGCGTATTTTCTCCCCAAACAATCGCCCTCCAGATTTTCCATGACGGCATTGACCTTCCCCGGCAACACGCCTATGCTGACGCACCGCAATAACGATCGCTGACCGAGCTTGACTGACCCAATAAGAGTCCCGAACGTGAAAAATCCGCTTTCCCTAGCCTTGGCCGCCCTGACCGCCTTCCTCACCTCCTCCTTGTTTGCGCTACCGGTGTCGGCAGCAGCACCGCCCGGCAGTGCCGTCTACAATTTGAGCTATGCGGACCCGGCGGCGGTCGGCCTCGACCCGGTGCGACTGGAGCGGATCGATGACATCGTCCTTGAGGCGATTAGCGCGGGGGCCACACCGGGAGCGGTCGTGCTGGTGCTCAAGAACGGCAAGATCGTCTTCGATCGGGCCTACGGGAATCACACCTACGACAGCCCCTTGGCTACCAGTTCAACCGACATCTTCGACCTTGCTTCGCTGACCAAGGTTTCGGCCACGACCCTGGCAGCGATGCACCTGGTCGACAGCAACAAGCTCAAGCTCGATGCACGGGTCGGCACTTACCTGCCGGAGCTGAAAAAGAGGCACCCCGACAAGGCAAAGATCCGCATCCGCGACCTGCTGACCCACCAGGCCGGTTTGGTACCGGAGCTCCCGTTTTACACCATGGTCACGGCGGAGGATCGCAGCACCACGCTTTCGAAGCTCTACCCGGTTCGGGTCAGCGAAAATTTCTACATAAAAAAAGATTTTTACCGCAAGGTCATGTGGCCGAAGCTGCTGGCGACCCCCCTGAAGACTCCGGGAAAGTACGTCTACAGCGATCTCGGCATGAACATGCTCAAGGAGGTGATCGAGCGGATCGTCGGCCGGCCGCTCGATACATACGTGGCCGAGAAGTTCTATCGCCCGCTCGGCGCCTGTACCATGGGCTTTTGCCCCTGGAAGAACTACGACGCTGAACGGTTGATCCCGACCGAGATCGACGGCTACTTCCGCAAGGAACCGCTGCATGGCTTTGTTCAGGATGCCGGAGCCGCCCTGGCCGGCGGGGTAGCGGGGCATGCCGGACTCTTTTCCACCGCCTACGACCTGGCTCTGGTCGGACAGATGCTGCTGGGCGGCGGCAGTTACGGCGGGCGGCAGTATTTCCGCCCGGAAACGGTACGCCTGTTCACCGCGCAGCAGTCAGCGCTCAGCCGCCGCGGGCTCGGCTTCGATCGCTGGGACCCGAAGGCGAAAGAACCCTATCCCTCCCGGCTGGCATCGCAGGAGATCTTCGGCCACACCGGCTATACCGGCACCTGCCTGTGGATAGATCCGAAACAACAACTGGTCTATATTTTCCTCTCCAACCGGACCTATCCCAAGGCCAGCCGCAAGCTGAATCAGCTCAACATCCGGTCGCGCATCCTCGACACCGTTTATGAGGCCATGATGGTCCGGGAAACGCCCACCAGAGAGCCAACGCCCACCTCCCCCAATGCCATCATCCTTGACAGGATCACTGGCGTGACTTATCGTCTACCCGCCAAAATAGCCGACGCGAGTTCCGAGCGGCCCGGATTATTGAAGGGCTGAATCAGATCATCGACTGATCCGCTCAGGCGACATTTTTCAATTCGTCTTAGGGAATTACAGGAGGGCAGAGACATCATTAGACATTAGAGATCGGACCATTCATGAGCAGATATAAAATGTTCGGAGAAATCCTGGTTGAAGCCGGGGTTGTCAGTGAAGCAAATCTTGATCAAGCCCTGAAAAAACAGCAAGGGAGCGGCAAACGCCTGGGACATGTTTTGGAAGAGATGGGGATTGTCAGCGAGAAGGACATCGCCGTGGTCCTGGCCCGCCAGTTCGGTTTCAAGACCGTCCAGAACCTGGCTAAACACACTTTTGCCGCCGATCTCCTGGCCATGGTCGATGGCGATACGGCGCTCAAACGCAACATCTTTCCACTGAAACAGGAAGGAAAGTCCCTCTATCTGGCGATGGTCAATCCCCTCGACATGGAGGCCATCGACAATCTGACCTTTCGTACCGGGTTTCGTATCATCCCCTGCGTCACGACTCCGGCGGAAATTCAGAGTGTGGTACACAAATACTACCTTATGAAGGAGAGCGAAGTTGCCGGCGCTAAAAAGGAAGACGACGAATGGTGGAAGATTTTAGTCGTTGACGACCAGGAGCTGGTGCGCGCCGCCATTGTCGCAGCAATGAAACGCGAAGGATATCTGGTGAGTGAAGCAATCAACGGTGCCGAGGGGCTCAAACTGGCCTGTCAACAACTCCCACACTTGATCATCAGCGATACGGTCATGCCGCGCATGGATGGTTTTGAGATGTTCCGGGCGCTACAAAGCCAGCCCACGACCAAGACGGTGCCGGTCATTGCTCTCTCCTCCCGGGCAACCCCGGAAGAAGAGGCGCGACTCCTTGATGCCGGTTATTTCGATTTCATCTCTAAACCGATCAATCCCATCCGACTCACCTCCCGGGTGCGCCGTGCCCTGCGTATTTGTTATGGCGAACACCCACCGCAACGCTAACCCTTATGCCACATTATTTCGTCAGCCTGAACCAACCTCTTGACAGCAAAGTTGTTGACAAACAAGAAAAATTACTGTAATCCACAATCAATTCTACATAAGAAAGCGAGGAAATACTTTTGGATTGCAACCTATTGGAAAAGTGTGGATTCTTCCGCAAATATCAGCAGTCACAAGATATGGCCTGCCGCAGTTTTATTCGCTCTTACTGCAAAGGGCCAAAACAGGATGAATGTGAGCGCAAAAAATTTCGCGAGCAGAATGGCGTCCCCCCGGATGACGACATGATGCCGAGCGGCCAGACGATTCCAAAGAATCTGCTTTAGGCATTCAACCTGTATCCCGTCTTGCACCACAATAGACCCGACAGCCCGCCCCGTGCGGGCTGTTGCTTTTTCCCCCACCCGCCGCCCAATTGCGGAAAACTTGACACTCTCTGACGGATTGATCTATGTATTAAATTGACACTCTGATAATACGTTCGTCCATGAAGTCTTGGCGAGGAATAAAACAACGAAGAAACCTTCATTTATCAGTGAGTTACATTATTGAGCACGCTTTCGCTGCGCACGCAATCGCAGAGTTTGCGGCGGCATCAACTTTTTATTTTCCCTAAAACAATCGACGCATGAAAAAATATGGCAGCCACATAGCATTGCTTGTTGTCTTCTTCGTGGTCTTTCTCGGCATGAGAAATCCCTGGCTGGAAGAGACTCCCGGCCCAAAGCGCAAGGGTCGCGCCGCTGTTTCTTATAATACCTTTAGCAAAAGCCTTTCGCTCACCTACGATAACTCTTGCCAGGATCACGATCACTCCACTCCCATCGCCTTAGTACTGGCGCCCCTCGTCGCCGCGGCGAAATCGCTCTCGATCTCCATGCCGGTGAGCAGCGCGCAAATGACTCCGCCGCGTTATCTCTCTACACCTTCAAGCCGGGCTCCCCCCTCCTATTTATCCTGAATACTGCGTTGCACCCCAGCTGACGACCGGTTGGGACTTCTTTATGCATAAATCTTCACAGATAAGCGTGAAGCTTACTGCCTGTGAGGATTTTTCCGGTTGTACTGTCACCTGTAACTTTCTCTCGTTCGTATCAAGGATGAACCATGACGGGCCTTTCCCTGGTTATCCCCGTTTATAACGCTGAAAAGACGATTGCATCCCTGTGCAAGAGGTTGATCGATCTTTATTCGGCAGACTATCGACTGGAAATCATCCTGGTCAATGACGGCAGTCGTGACAACTCGCACAGCATCTGTCTGGAGCTACACCGTAATTATCCGGATTTTATCAGTTACCTGCGTCTTTCCCGCAACTTCGGCGAGCATAACGCGGTCATGGCCGGGCTCAACCATGTGCGCGGGGAGTATTGCGTCATCCTGGATGATGATTTTCAAAATCCCCCCGAAGAAGTTGGCCGCCTCATTGACGAACTGCGCAAAGGTTACGACGTCGTCTACTCGACCTATCCAATCAAAAATGACCACTTTCTGCGCAATCTCGGCAGTCGCGTCAACAACCATATGGCCAACCGCTTCCTCAATAAACCGGAGGATCTTTATCTCTCCAGCTTCAAAGCAATGAATCGTTTTCTGATCGAAGAGATCATCAAATATTCCGGTCCCGACCCCTATCTCGACGCGATTATTCTCCGCACCACCGCCAATATCGGCACCACCACGATTCGCCATGACCAACGCCGCGCCGGCCGTTCCGGCTACACCCTGAAAAAACTCATCGCGCTGTGGGGGAATATGGTCGTGAGTTATTCATTGATCCCCTTACGAGTTATCGGCTTTATCGGCCTGATCATGACTCTCTTCGGCGTCGTTGTCGGGGGGATGACCCTCTTTGATGCGATCGTGCCGCACCGCAACGACCCCAATGACTATGAAAAACTCACCTCGATTATTGTCTTTTTCCGCGGCTTTCAGCTTTTGGCGATCAGCATCGTCGGTGAATATGTCGGGCGCATCTACATGACCCTCAATAGTGATCCGCAATTTGTCGTCAGAGAACGCCTTCTGGCCGGGAGGAAGAATGCCAGGGAGAGCGCTGCCATCACTGAATTGCATCGCCGCCGGGCGGGAGATCAGGAATGAGTCGTCAGCAAATGAATCCAGGGTTGAGCACAGCGCTGCGCGCATCGCGCATCGCCGGGAATGGAGTCCATGGAGATGACGTTGTTGCTCTCTGGGTTGCGGAGCGCCGCGCCCAAAGATCTTTGCTGACGAAGTTCAAGGCCCTGAGCGACCTCGACGGCTGGGAGCAGGAGGCGGAGAGCGGCAACATCCGCCACACCTCCGGACGTTTTTTCACCTTGACCGGCATCCATGTCCGCCACCGCTATCAACAGCGTGAAGTCGAATGGGATCAGCCGATCATCGATCAACCGGAGGTCGGGATCCTCGGCATCCTCGTCAAAGTCATCGACGGTGTCCTCCATTTTTGTCTGCAAGCCAAAGAAGAGCCGGGCAACCTGCACGGTGTGCAGCTCTCGCCGACCGTCCAGGCGACTTACAGCAACTATACCCAGAGCCATGGCGGCAGCCGCCCCCTCTTCATCGATCACTTCCTGACGCCTGCTGCGGAGAAGGTCCTTTATGCCAAATTGCAGAGCGAAGATGGCGGACGCTTTCTGTACAAGCTGAATCGCAATATGATCGTGCAGGTCGGCAGCCAGGAACTCGCCACCCTGCCGCCGGAGTTTATCTGGCTGACCCTGGCACAGATTGGCCGCCTCCTGCAACAGGACAACCTGCTGCACGCCACCACCCGCAGTGTCCTGTGCGGGCTGTTATTGACGGAAGATTCGATCCGCCCCTTCGGCGGTAAAACCTTTCAACGTCAGCTCTTTGCAACGCTGCAATGGTACGACGATTGCGCTGCCATCAATCACTTTTTAATCAAACGGATCGGCCTCAACGCTCTTTCCGAGTGGTCCATGGGGCCAAAAGGAATCTTTGCCCACCAACAAAACCGTTTTTTCCAGATCATCGGACTGCGGGTCGCGGTGACCGGGCGCGAGGTGATCGGGGGATGGGAGCAACCGATCCTGAGTAATCCACACCATGGCATCATCGGCTTGCTGATGCGCCGCACCGGGGCAGAACGCTCCTTTCTCATGCAGAGCAAAGCGGAACCGGGCAACCGCACGGTCATCCAGCTCGGTCCGACCGTCCAGTTCACCCCCGGCAACTACATCGACAATCAGAAACTCGCCAAACCTTTTCTTTATGACGAATTTCTCCAGCCCCGCGACTTCACCCTTTTAGCCAACACTCTGCAGGCCGAGGAGGGGGCACGTTTTTACCACGAGAGTCACCACCACCGCCTCCTCGAACTGCCACCCGGAAGGGTCCTCGACCTCCCCGAAGAGTTTCACTGGGTCTCCGAGACCGAACTTCGTTTTCTATTAACTCTCGGGGGTTACGTCAACTCCTGTGCCCGCAGCATCCTCGCCTGTGTCGGCCAAATCGGTCTGGGGGATTCGTCATCATGATGTCCCTGACAGCGACAAGGCCGCTCCGGATCGGGGTGCTCGGTTGTTCCGACATCGCCTGCCGGCGCTTTCTGCCGGCCTTGCGGCAATCGCAAAAGGGAGAGTTAATCGCGGTCGGGACCCGGGCACGCTATGCCAGCCAGGAACGCCTCGGCGCTTATCACTGCGCCATCGTCAGCTATGAGGAGCTGTTGCAGCGCAACGATATTGAGCTGATCTACCTCTCCCTCCCCAACCATCTCCACGAAGAGTGGACGCTGCGGGCCCTTGTTGCCGGCAAACATGTCCTCTGTGAAAAACCGTTGGGACTCGATGCCGCCGCTGTCAAGCGCATGCACGCGGTGGCGGCTGAACGGAATCGCCTCCTTTACGAAAACATCATGTACCTGCAACATCCGCAGCACGCCGCGGTCAAGGCAATCGTGACCTCCGGCCGCATCGGCCGACTCCGTTCCCTGCGCGCGACCTTTACCATCCCCGCCCTGCCGGTGAAAAATTTTCGCAACGATCCCGATCGCGGCGGCGGCGCTTTTCACGATCAGATCCGCTACCCCCTCAGTGCCGCCAGTTACTTCCTGACCGGCGAAAAGTACGTCTTTCAGGGGGAGAAAGTGAAGAGCGGCGAACTGGTCACCGCCATGCACGGGGGGGGCGTCACCGAGCAAAAAGAGATTTTCCGTTTCTCCATCGGCTTTGGCCTCCCTTACCGCTCCACTTATGAGCTCAAGGGCGACACCGGCAGGATTCGGGTGGAGCGCGCCTTTACCACTCCGGCCGATCTTGCCAACAAAATCGTCCTCACCTGTGCCGGCCGGGATGAGTCCTTTATTCTCCCCGCTGCCGACCATTTCCTCCTGACCATCAATCACGTCTGCGACCTTGTCACGCAACCTCAACTCTTTGCCGCTGTCCGCGCCGGGAATGAGCGCCTCGCCACCCTGGCCGACGACCTGTATCGGAGCTGCCATGCCGGTTAAATTCTGGAGTTACCATCCGCAATGGGACGCACAACGGGCGACCCTCATGGCGACCGTGGAGCGGGTCTTCGACTCGGGGCGCTTGATTCTCGGTCCGGAAGTCAGCCGATTCGAAGCAAGCTTTGCCGCTTATTGCCATGCGACCTGCGGCGTGGGCGTCGCTTCCGGCACCGATGCCCTCTTTCTCGCCCTCAAAGGGTTGGGGATCGGCGCCGGCGATGAAGTCATCACCGTCGCCAATACTGCCATCCCGACCGTCGCCGCCATCCGGGCGACCGGCGCAACTCCGGTCTTTGTTGATGTGCGCGACGATACCGGCCTGATCGACTGCAAACTGATCCCGGCAGCCCTGACCTCGCGCAGCCGCTGCCTGCTGCCGGTCCATTTGGGCGGACTGGCGGCCGACCTCGCAGAGCTGATCAGCCTCGCCCGCAGCCAAGGCCTTTTTCTCCTCGAAGACTGTGCCCAGGCGACCGGCGCTACCTATCAAGGGAAGAAGGCCGGCAGCTTCGGGGATGCCGCCGCCTTCTCCTTCTATCCGACCAAGATCCTCGGTGCTTACGGCGACGGCGGCATGATCATCACCTCTTCGCCGGAGCTGGCAGAAAAACTGCGGCGCCTCCGTTTCTACGGGATCGAGAAGAACTATTATGCCGAGGAAGAAGGGTACAACTCCCGTCTTGACGAAGTGCAGGCCGCCCTGCTCAACTTGCGGCTGCAGGGGCTCGATGCCGAGGTGAACCAGCGCCGCCGGATCGCGGCCCGTTACGACGCCGCCCTGGCCGGAGTCGGCGATCTGCGCCTGCCGATCATCCCGGCGGGGCAGAGTCACCAATATTATCTTTACACCGTCCGCACCCGCCGCCGCGACGAGCTCCTGAACTTTCTGGCCGCGCGGGGGATCGAATGCCGCATCAACTACCCGACGCCGATCCACTTGATGCGCGGCTACGCTCTACTCGGCTATGGGCCGGGAAGTTTGCCGGTCACCGAGCAGTTGGCCGGGGAGATCCTCTCCCTCCCTCTTTATCCCGATCTCCCGGCAGTGGAACAGGAGGAAGTCATCGCGGCGATTCAGACCTATTATGGAGAGATATAGTGAATGCAGCCGAGTATCGGCGGATGTTTAACGTCGAAGACCGGCACTGGTGGTATGTTGCCCTGCATGAGCTGATCCTTTCACTGGTTGCCGGAGAAGCGGCGATCAGGGGGCAGCTGGAGATTTTTGATGCCGGCTGCGGCACCGGCCGTCTCGCCGAGCTTCTCGCCCCTTACGGCAGGGTCAGAGGTTGCGATGCCTCCCCGGACGCCATCGTTTTCTGCGAGCAACGCGGCCTAGTGGGGATGGAATTGACCGACCTGCAGACGGTGACGCTGCCGGCCGATCACTTTGACGTGATCACCTGCATCGATGTGCTTTATCACCGCGGCATTGATGACGATGTTGCTATCCTCGGCAAACTGCGCACTGCCCTCAAACCCGGTGGACTTCTGATCCTTCATCTCGTCGCCGATCCCGCGCTCTTCAGCAGTCACGATATCGCAGTCCATACCCGCGAACGCTACACCCGCCCCATGCTGCAGGAACGGCTGAACCGGGCCGGTCTGGTCACCGAACGCCTCTCTTATCGACTCGCCACCCTATTTCCGCTGATTAGCGTCTGGCGGCGCTGGCGCCGCCAGGGGACGAAGACCGGCCAAGGAGAAGAGGTCGTCTCCGATGTCGCCCTGCCGCCGGTCCTGCTCAACGCCGCGCTGCTGGCCCTGATGCGCCGGGAGAATCAGCGACTGCGTCATGTTGACCTCCCCCGCGGTTCTTCCCTCCTCGCCATCTGCCGGAGGCCGCTATGACCGCCAATCCCCGCCAGGTTCTGTTGATCCGGCCCCCCGATCCCCTCCAGGCAGCGCCCCTCCTCAGCCATACCCGGCCGATGAACCTGGCCGCCCTCGCTGCTTATCTCCGCGTTGCCGGCTTCTCGGTGGCCATCTGCGACTACGAAGTCATCCCTTATCATACCTCGCATCTGCGCGAGATGTTGCAACAGCTCCGACCAGGGGTCGTTGGCCTGTCCTGCACCACGCCCACGATCAGCAACGGCGGGCGGGTGGCAACGACGATCAAGTCCTTTTCTGCAGCGATCCGCACCGTCGTCGGCGGACCCCATCCGAGCGCTCTGCCGGAGCAGACGCTGCGGGAATTTCCCGGCTTCGACTGCCTGGTCTATGGCGAAGGAGAGTCAACCCTCCTTGACCTCTGCGAGGAGAAGGACTTCCCGGCCATCCGCGGCCTGGTCTGGCGCGATGGAGAGAAGATCGTGGTCAATCCCCCCCGCCCCCTCCTCGACAACCTCGACCTCCTCCCCTTCCCGGCCCGCGACCTCCTCCCCGCCCTGCCGCAAGCCGGTCATTCGAGCCGGGGCTTTGGCAACGAACTGCGCTCGACGGAGATCTACACCTCGCGCGGCTGCCCCTTTGCCTGCTCCTTCTGCGCGATCCAGGCGACCTTCGGCCGCTCCGTCCGTTTCCGTTCCCCGGCCTCGATTACCGCGGAGCTGGCGGAGATCCAAAAAAATTCCCCGGTTGAGCATCTGGTCATTGCTGACGACACCTTCACCCTCGACCCGCAACGGGCGATTGAGATCAGCCGGATCATCGGTGGCAGCGGTATCAACTCATGGAACTGTGACACCCGCGTCAGCAGCGTCACCCCGGAGCTCCTGCGCACCATGCGGACCAATGGTTGTAGCAAGGTCGCCTTCGGGGTGGAGTCGGGGAGTCAACGGATTCTCGACAAGATCGGCAAGAAGATTCAGGTGGAGGCGGTGGGGCAGGCGGTCGCCTGGGCGAAAGAGGCAGGGCTGCCCCATATCGAAGGAAACTTCATCATCGGCGCCGACCCTTCCGAGACGGCTGCGGATCTGGAATTGACGCGGCGGATGATCCTCGATCTCCCCTGGACTTTCGTCTCGGTGGCGGTGATCGTCCCTTATCCCGGCACGCCGGTTTATCAGCAGATGCTCGCCGCCGGCCAGATCGATACCGATGCCGGCTGGGAGGACTTTGTCATGTTCGGCCGCACCCCGCACTGGCGGACGGACCATTTCAGCGGCAGCGAACTGGTGACCCGGCAGAAAGAATTGACCCGGGCCTTCTACCTGCGCCCCAGCTATATCGCCGGCCGCCTTGCCGGCATTCGCTCCCTGGCTGAGGCGCGTTATTGGCTGGGCGCCGGCAGCGCCTATCTGAAGTGGTATTGGTCGGGCAGAGCCTGAAACGGGTCTTAGACTGCAAAACAGAGCAAGGAAGAAGAATGTCTGAAACCGCCACCAAAACTCCTCTCACCGCCGGCCCCTCTTCCCCGCCGCACCTGCTGCCAACGCTAGCAGAGTCTGGCCGATCCCGGCAGAAGCTCTTCCCCCTCCTCCTCATCTTCGCGGTCGGCCTGGTCTGTTACGCCCACACCTTTGCCGTCCCCTTCTACTTCGATGATATTTCCTGCATCGTTAATAATCCGGTGGTGCATGATCTCTCCAAGCTTCTGCGTCTCGGCGACTATGGGCAACTCGGCATTAACGAAGATATCCGCAACAATATCGTCACCCGCATCGTTACTTATCTGACCTTTGCCGCCAACTATCGTCTGCACGGCCTCAACGTCGGCGGCTACCATCTCGTCAACTTGCTGCTACATCTGTGCAACGCTATTCTTGTCTATCAATTGGTGCGCTTCCTGCCACGGACTGACGCCGAAGCAAATCCGGAGACAACGGTCAGGATCGATCGTCTGGCGCTGGTGATTGCCCTCCTCTTTGTCGCCCATCCGGTCCAGACCAATGCCGTCACCTACATCGTTCAGCGCTTCTCTTTGCTGGCCACCTGCTTTTATCTGACCGCCTTGCTTGCCTATGGCCAGTCGGCAATCGCAGCGAGCTGCCGAAGTCGGCGGACATTATACGGGATCGCATTCGTCACGACGATTCTGGCGATGTACAGCAAGGAGATTGCTTTTACCTTACCGGTGATGATTGTCCTGTACGATCTGGCCTTTCTTTCCGGCGGTCGCCGCGCTCGTTTAAAACGGATGGCCCCGATCCTCGCCACCCTGATCCTCCTGCCGGCGACGGTGCTGACCCTGTCGTTCTTTTCGACCAATACCGGCGGCAGTCTCGGCAATGCCCTCGATCTGGCAACCCTTTCCGGGGAACCGGTCTCCCGCTCGGACTATTTCATCACCCAGTGGCGCGTCATCGTCACTTATATGCGCTTGCTGCTGTTGCCGGTCGGACTCAATCTTGACTATGACTACCCGGTCTACACCTCTCTTTTCCATTGGAAAGTTCTTTTATCCGGCCTGCTGGTCGGAGCGCTCTCCCTGACCGGACTCGCGATGCTGTACCAGCATAGCGGCAGAAAAGAGAGCGATTTTAGCATACGCCTGATCGGCTTTGGCCTGGTCTGGTTCTTTCTGACCCTGGTGATGGAATCGAGCTTTATCCGCCTTGACGACATCCTCTTTGAATACCGTCTCTATCTCCCCTCCATCGGTTTTATCGTCGCGGCTGCGACCCTCGGAGACCGGGGAATCATGGCGCTGACGACCTCCTGGCCCCGGAGCTGGGGGCGCCCCGCTGCTTTCATCGTCTGCGTTACGCTGGTGGGAAGTTTGGGGATAACGACCATCATGCGTAACCAGCTTTGGCGCGACCCCCTTCGCCTCTGGCAGGATACCGTCAACAAAAGCCCCTGGAAATCTCGCCCCTTGGGAAATCTCGCCAACGAGTACGGCATGCAGGGGCGCTTCGCGGAAGCGTTCCCCCTCTTTGCCAAGGCCAAAACTCTCGACCCTAAGTCCTGGATCCCTCCTTATCAACTCGGTCAAATCTATCTGGTCTTCAACCAGCCGGCGCAAGCGATTGACGAATTGCAGCTGTCGGTGCAGTTAAGCGCCGGGCAATACCCGGCCTGGCGAGCCTTGGGGTACGCCTATTTACAGGAAGGCCGGCTGCAGGAAGCGGCGAATGCTTATCAACAAGTGCTGTTTTTGAATCATGACGATCCCGATGCTTTGCAGGAGATTGAAGAGCTGCGCAAGCACGGCGTCTTTCCGACGATTCTGTTTCAATATTGAAGGGACCCATGGATCATTCTCCTCCACCAGAGCATTCGGAGCGCAAGCGGGACAATACCGATCCGCAGCAGCGTCTATTGCCAGGGTGGCGACGCTGGCAGGAACTCCTCCCCCTGCTCTTGATTGTCGCGCTCGGCCTTGCCGCCTACGCCAACACCTTCTCTGTCCGAGCTCAAATCCTCGATCCCGAGGATCCCTACCTGACGGAGGTCCTGGAGAATCTCACGGATGAAACCACGCAGCCGGGACGGAGGTAATCTTGTTCTCGCCACAGACGAAAGAAACATTGAGCCGCACCGTCAAGCGGAAAATACCCCGCTGGGGATGGCCCTTCCTCCTCATCGTCGGGATCGGACTGATTGCTTACGCCAATACCTTCTCTGTCCCTTTCTACTTTGACGATCTCTCCTGCATCGTTGAAAATCCGGTCGTGCATGATCTATCCAATCTGCGACATCTCGGCGACTACTGGCAACTCGGCATTGCCGAGGATATCCGCAATAATATCGTCACCCGCTTCGTGACTTATCTGACCTTTGCCGCCAACTACAAACTGCACGGTCTTGAGGTCGGCGGCTACCATCTCGTCAATCTCCTCCTCCACCTTGCCAACGCTCTCCTTTTCTACCATCTGGTCCGTCTCACCCGGAATTCCGTCCCGGTTCAGGCCGACCAGAGCGATAATCTGGCGCTGATCGTCGCCCTCCTCTTTGTCGCGCATCCGATCCAGACGACCGCGGTCACTTATATCCTCCAGCGCTTTGCCGTCCTCGCAACCTTCTTCGTTCTGGTCACGCTCTGCACTTACGTTCTCTCCGTCCGTGCCAGCGCACCGGGGTGGAGAAAAGGGTGGTATGCCGTCGCCCTGATTGCGACTGTCCTCGCCATGTACACCAAGGAGATCGCCTTTACCCTCCCCCTCCTCGTCGCCCTCTTCGACTGGACCTTCCTCCCCGGTGAACTTCGACAGCGCCTCCGGCGCCTCGCACCCTTCTTCGCGACCATGCTCCTCCTACCCCTGACGGTCATGACCCTGGCGAGTGTTTCCGAGGTCACAAGTCAAAGTTCCACTAACGCCCTCGATCTCGTCAATCTCGGTCATGGTTCGCGCTGGAGCTATCTTTTCAGCCAGTGGCCGGTCATTATCACTTATCTGCGCCTGCTCCTCTTTCCGGCCGGATTGCGCCTCGAATATGACGTCCCCCGCTATACCTCCCTCTTTGAGCCGGCGGTCCTCACTTCCGGTCTTCTTCTGACGACACTCCTCAGCCTCGGTCTCTGGTTGCTGTATCGGAGTCGCGTTGACACGGCAGCCGCTGCCAGCCGCCGAACCATCGGCTTCGGCGTCGTCTGGTTCTTCATCACCCTGGCGATGGAATCGAGTTTCATCCCTCTTGACGACCTCCTCTTCGAGTACCGCCTTTATCTCCCCTCCTGCGGATTCATTCTCGCCCTCACCGCCGGCGCTGACCTCCTTCGGCAACGCCTAGTTCTGCAAGCAGAGTTGGTCAAGATCACCGTCGCTTGCCTCATCCTGGTCCTGACGACCGCGACTATTCTGCGCAACCGCACCTGGCAGGATGAAATCGTCTTTTGGCAGGATAACGTCAGCAAGAGCCCGAATCCCGCCCGGCCGCGCTGCAATCTGGCCTATCTTTACCGCGAACAAGGAGATCTTTCCCGTGCCATTGCCGAACTGGAGATCGCCGGCCGCCTCAACCCCGATTACTGGCCCCCTTTTGAAATGCTCGGTGATCTGCGCTGGAATGTCGGCCTCTACACCCAGGCCGCCAAAGATTACGAAGAAGCGCTGCGCCGCGGCAACCGCTCGCGAGGACTCCTCCTCAAACTCGGTCGAGCGCAGCGCCGAAGCGGCAATCCGGAAGGGGCGCGCGCCGCCTTGACCGCTATCCTTGCCATCAATCCCAACGACGCCGAAGTCCTTGCCGAATTGCGCGACATACCGCGTTGAGACCTTTCTCCTGAAGGATGCCGCCTTCTCTTTTCGTCACGGGACAAAGTTGCCAACCTGCCATTATCCCGCTATATTGTCCTTGAATCGGCCCCACCGACTATCGAGAATGAATGCTCATCTTGCTAAGCCTCCCATGTTGGCTTAAAGGTTCCCTTTCTTCATGGCACCGATAATCAAAACACGCCGGAGCCCGACGTCCTCTCCGCCCACGGTCGCATCGCCGCTGCTGCGCATTCTGCTTTTCGGCATCGGAGTGCTGGCGACCGGCCTCGGCGTCCTCGGCATCTTTCTCCCCCTGCTGCCGACCGTACCATTACTCCTCCTGGCGGCGGCCTGCTTTGCGCGCAGTTCGCCGCGCTGCTACGCCTGGCTTCTTGACCATCCCCGCCTCGGCCCGCTGGTGAGCGACTATCTCGATGGCAACGGTATTCCCCTGCGAGCCAAGGTTTGGGCTATTCTTCTTTTGTGGACGTCAATCTCGCTCTCGACGCTGCTGCTCGCCCCGATTCTGCCGGTCAAGCTGACGCTCTTTGCCGTTGCCATCGGCGTCACCATCTATCTGTTACGCCTGCCGACCCGCAACGAGGGGTAACAGGACGTCAATGAAGGAGTCTTCCATGGACCAACCCAACTGGAACCCTGCCGAACTGCTCAAACTCTCGGGCGGTTACTGGAGCGCCTGTGCTCTGCATGCCGGCGTCAAACTCGACCTCTTCAGCCACAGCGGCACAATCGCCGAACTGGCCCGGGCCACCGCCTGCGATGTGCGCGGACTGGCGATGCTGCTCAACGCTCTGGTCGCACTGGGGCTGCTGGACAAAGAGGGGGAGCATTATGCGCCGACGGTTTTCTCCGCCGAATATCTGGCGCGCTCCTCGCCCCGCTACCTCGGTTACATCATCCTCCATCACCACCACCTCATGGCCGGTTGGTCGCGCCTTGACGAAGCGGTGCAGAGCGGCGCCCCGCTCCGCAGTCCGATCTCCCACGCCGGCAGCGCCGCCGAGCAGGAAAACTTCGAGATGGGGATGTTCAATCTCGCCATGCAGATCGCCCCGCGGATCGTCGCCAATATCGATCTGCGCGGCAGGCAGCGGCTCCTCGATCTCGGCGGCGGCCCCGGCACTTATGCCATCCAGTTCTGTCAGGCCAATCCCCAGCTGACCGCCACTGTTTACGACCTAGCCACCACCCGCCCCTTTGCCGAAAAGACCATCGCCGCTTTCGGCCTTAGTGACCGCATCACCTTCGCAGAAGGAGACTTCATCAGCGATGACGTGCCGCGCGGCTTCGACGTCGCCTGGCTCTCCCATATTCTGCACGGCGAGGGACCGGAAGGATGTGCTGTTATTCTGCAACGGGCGGTGGAGGCGCTACAACCGGGAGGGATATTAATGGTACAGGAGTTCATCCTCGATGACAGCATGGACACGCCGCTCTTCCCGGCCCTCTTCTCCCTCAACATGCTCCTCAACACCCCGCAGGGCCAGGCCTATTCCCAGGGGCAACTCGAAGCGATGCTGCGTGCGGCCGGCGCCTCTTCGATCCGGCGACTGGAGATCGACCTCCCCAACGGCGCCGGTGTGGTGGTCGGGATTGTCGCTTAGGGGCAGAGTTTCGAAAAAAAACACCTCACTGTCTGGCTTTTTTGTAATCTTCTGCTATCATTTTCCAGTCATAAAATTTGGTTTTTTGAAGCAACCCAACAACAGGAGGAAGATGATGAAAAAAAATTGGATGGTGGGATTGGCGATGGCGTTGATGTTAGGCGGAGCTTCATCAGCTTTAGCCGCCCCATACGTTTCCGGGGCTTTCGGCATGGTGTCGGTGAATGATGCCGACGTCAGTGGGAATCCTTCCGGTGAGCTGTCATTTGATCCGGGTTTCGGTTTTATTGCTGCGGTCGGCAATAGTTTTGACGGGCTGCGTGGTGAAATCGAGATGGCTTATCGGAACAACGATCTGGATAAATTTTCTAATAACAACGCAACGGGTGACATAACCTCCCTCGCAGTTATGGGTAACATATTGGTCGATCTTGCGGTCAGTGAGAGCGTCCGGCCTTTTCTCGGCGCCGGGATAGGTATGGCCAACGTCGATTGGGACGGCGATGAAGATGACACCGTCTTTGCCTACCAGGCGATCGCCGGCATTGGTTTCCCCTTGACCCATGTCACCACCCTTGATCTGCAGTACCGCTACTTCGCCACCGCCGACCCGGATTTCGGCGGCGCAGAGGCTGAGTACGAGACGCATAACTTCTTGGCCGGTCTGCGCTTCGACTTCTAAGCCGAAGGGAAGCCAACTGATCACCAATGTTTTTTCAGCAGCCCGCCTCGCGCGGGCTGCTGCTTTTCCAGACGATACACAAGTCAGCTTCACCAAGCAAAGAGAGATTGGCTATGCTCAAACGGACCCTGGGAAACCTCTTTTACCACTGGCCGGAAAAGCTGGTTATTGTCGCCCTCTCCCTGATGATCACCATCACCATCTTCGTGACCCTGGCGCAAGCGGCTTTAGTCCTCTTTCAGACCCTCGCTTCCGAACAATCCTTCCTCAACCATAACGCCTTCATCAATGTCTTTGGGGCCTTCATGACCGTCCTCATCGCCATGGAATTCAACCACACGGTCTTTTCCACCATCGCGGGTACCAGCGCGACGGTCAAGGTGCGCTCGGTCCTCCTCGTCTCCCTTCTCGCTTTGGCGCGCAAAGTTGTCCTCATCGACCTGAATGATTACGACTACACCTCGATCATCGCCCTGGCTGTATTGATCGCCGGAGTGACCCTCGCTTATTGGGTCGTGGCCCGCTTCGAAACTCCCCCGGAGGAGACTCGACCGATGATCAAGCGGCTCCTTTCTCTCATCATGGGGGACGCACCCGACGCGGTCCCCAAGGAGGCGACAGGGTCGGCGGAAGCGGTGAAGGCGGTGAAAACGGTTGCATCCCTCCTGACTGAGCCCGCACCGTCAGAGTCAGCCACAACGCCCCCTTCGGAAAAGGAGTCAAGTTGACCTTATCTTGACGTCTCTTCCCCGATCACCTGCCAGGCAATGTCCGGGATCACTTCGTCAAGGACGCGGCCGGAGGTCATCGCAACCCGGTGCGCATCCTCCAGACTGGTCAGATTCTTCTCCGCCAAGACCGCCTGCAGGGCACCTAACTCGCGACCGACCAACTCGGTGGCGCGAGCGACGATCTTCTCTTTATTGGCCAACAAGCGGTCGTAATAACCCTGAAGAATCCGCGCCCGCAGCGCCGTTGCCACCCCTTCCAGCACCAGTTCACGCCACAGGGGAGTACCCGGATCGGGATAATCGGCCTGCCAGGCCCGTTCGATGCCGCGGATCAACTGCGCGCTGCGTGCCAACTCGTAATTGACGAAATCATTTTTCATCTCCCGGTACTTGAGCTGCCGGCGCCGCTCGAAATCCGCTTCTTCTTCAATCATGTCGCGTTGGGTTGTCTCCGGCCAGGCTTCCTTTTGCGCCGCTAACTGTCTTTCCATTTCATCCCAGGCAACCCCGCCCGCTTCATGATGGAAGCGGCGGAGAATACTGCTGCGACAACAAGGCATCACCTCCGGAACAGAACGCTCTTTGGCGGCTTTATCTGCGCACTCCTGAAGAAACGTTGCCAGCGCGTCGAGGGTCGGTGGATCGATCCCGGTCGCAAGCTTGCGGTGCATGGCAAGAATATCGATGAGAATCCGGGAGTGAGCCTCATTCATCCGCCGCTCGCGCTCAACGGCATGCGCCGCCGGGGAGGCACCTGTGCCGCCCGCTGCCTGCAGTTTCTGCTGCTGCAACTCCTCAATCTTTCCGTTCAGTTGTTGCAGAGCCGCATTGAAGGCACTCTCCATCTTTGCCAACGAGGAAACATTTTTTGCCACCTCAAGATCAGGCCTTGGCGACTTGCCAAAAAGCTGTGAAATTGCGTCGAAAATGCTATGCCCATTTCCCGAACTGTTTTCCATAAAAAATCTCCAGAGTGTGAAGTGCAAAATTTACGCGCCAAAGCTTGTTCAGGTTATCAGGAGCCGAGGGCAGCTCGCTGGCAACCGTCAAGATGGCTGGCAACGAAGTCGACCAGTTTCGGGTCAATTTCAAAGGAATGCTCCATCTGTCGCAACAGCTGGAGAATCTCGGCAGGCGGCAAGGGCTGCCGGTACGGACGATTCTGGGAAAGAGCCTGATAGACATCCGCGACCTTGATAATCCGGGATTCGAGGGGGAGCTCATCGGCTAGGGTCCGAAAGGGGTAGCCGCCGCCATCGAGTGATTCGTGATGCTGCGAGGCCCAAAGCGCGACCTCTTCCAGACCGATCACCCTTTTGAGAATCTGGTATGTCGCGAAACTGTGCTTCTTCATGACTGCCCGTTCGAAGGGCGTCAGCCTCAAAGGACTTTCCAGCACCGCATCGGGAATCTGCAGTTTGCCGATGTCGTGAAGAAGGGCCGCGACTTCGACTCGGTCGAGTCGCTCTCCGCTGATGCCAAACTCTGCGGCAATATAGCGCGCCACGCGGCCCACCCCCAGGGAATGTTCGCAGGTAAAGTGGGACTTGGCGTCGACGATTTCGGCGATGATCACCGCCAACTGCTTGAGATCGATCAGATCGATCTGCTCCTTGCTGCCGGCCTGGACCATGTCACTGACAAAGTAGGGGATAAAATCACTATCGAGAATCAGCCAGAAGGCTTCGGCCTGCGCCGCCGCCAGAAAGGCATCGACCAACTCCGGGGAAAAGAAGGTGCCGCGATAGCGATTCATCCGGGCGCAGATCTCCGGGACGTGGAGAAGAAGGGAGTTGTCGGTATAGTAGGGGGTCGCACTGACATCGATCCGATCCGCCAGATAGATGAGGTTGGCAAAGCGGGCAATATCAGGATCGATGTTGCTTTGCTGGAGATCCTGCCAATGGGTGTGGTGATAGCGCACGATCGACGCAATCTGCGCCAGGGGAGCGAAATCCTTGAGGAGCTCATAGCCGCGTTCGCAATGGAGACCGGCTCCGGCCCAGTCCAGCTCGTTCACTAAAAGACGGTGCACGCGGGTCGAGGAGACTCCGGCATCGTGCAGCAGGGCGGCATCAAAGAGGAGCTGCTGCTCTGCCTCACTCCAGCCCAGGCGCCTGGCGCATTCGATGGCGAGGACGGCGACGCGGCGGCCGTGCAGAACGTCATCGACGCCGACCAGATCGACCGCCCGGGCGATAAGGAGCACCAGTTGACGCAAATCGATATGAAGAGCCATGCTTTCTCCGGTTCGGGGTTATCATCGGCGGTGATTTTGCGACGAACATACCACTGTTAAATATACCTGAACGCCGCACAGCTGCAACTACCGGCGAGTGCACCACCACCCGGATTCTTCCCCCGCCAATATCGTATCGCGCCAATAGTTTATTTTTTTTAATTGACACAATTCCCTTACATCTCTAGGCTTCGCTTGCGCTATTTCCCCACACACCCCATAGGATCAAACAAGGAGAAGCAGATGAAGTCCCTGACAAAAATGACCATGCTTATCACTTTCCTATTATTTACCTTCTGCGCGCCACTTTTTGCCGCACAGTATCAGGAAGTCGACACCCTGCTACTCAAAGCGATGCTCGACAAAGACAAGAATATCCTCCTCGTGTATCCCCTGAGCAAGATTGAGTACAACGACCTGCATATCGCCGGCTCGATCTTCATCCCCCTGGATGAACTGAAGAAGAAACTCCCTGCCGACCATACCCGGCCGCTGGTCTTCTATTGTCTGGGGGAGAAGTGTACCGCTTCCTGGCGCGCCGCCGAGATTGCCGCCAATCTCGGCTATCAACGGGTTTATGCTTATCGCGCCGGCCTGCCGGCCTGGGTCGCCGCCGGCTATCCAACCGCATCGATCGAAGCGCTGCCAAAGACCCAAGTCAAGAAGATCAGCACCGATGAACTGCAACAGCATCTACAGAACGACGCCAACTTCGTCCTGCTCGATACCAGCCTCGAAGCTGACGCCGAGAAGTTTCGCATCGACTCCCCGAAACGGATCTACATTCCTTTTGAGGAACTCCATGACCGCTACCGCGAAATCCCCCGCGACAAGCAGATTGCCGTCCTTTGCCTGAAAGGCACACGAGCCCCGACGGCGGTGCGTTTTCTTGCCGCCAAGGGATTCACTAATGTCGTTAGTGTCGAAGGCGGAATCGAACAATGGATCAAGGAGAAGAAACCTGTACAGCGCGGAACCGGTTCAAAAAATTAACATCCTGACAACGTTGTGAATCCCAACGCCAGCCCGCCCCCGCGGGCTGGTGCCCCCCCTGAAATCAAGACCTCTGCAACAGATGCCACAGAACCGCCCCCCAGACATAGGCCGTCAACAGCATACTGATGAAGACCGCGGCAGAACCCATATCCTTGGCCCGACCGGAGAGCTCATGGTGTTCCGTGCCGACCCGGTCAACCACGGCCTCAATCGCCGAATTGAGCAACTCGACAATCAGAACCAGCAGCACGGCAGCAATCATCAACACGCGCTCCAAGGGATCGACCTGCAACCAGAAAGCGAGAGGGAGAAGGATCGCGGCCAGCAGCACTTCTTGACGAAAAGCTGCTTCATGGCGAAAAGCCGTCGTGATACCTTTCAGAGAAAATCCCGCCGCCAAATAAATACGTTTAAGCCCTGTGTTCTTTTTCATCGCACCGTGACACCCTTTTCTGAAATAAAAAATCCAAGGAGCTAACGACCAATCACTACAGTGCCAGAATATCTTTATCTGCGACATAAACGGAAGTCTTTACTTTCATCAACCCCAGCAAAGTATGAGGCAGATTGTCGTGCGAGAAACGGTTGTTGGCGACCCGTTGCAAGGCGTCGACGTTGATTTTGGCTTTTGTCGACTGCCCTAACCACAGCAGGGAGGCAACATGTTTCTGCGCTTCCGGAGCAATGGAATACGGCATGCCATGCAGATAGAGGCCCCCCTCGCCAAGAGATTCGCCATGATCACTCATATAAAGCATGGCCGTATCGAACGTCCCGTCATTCTCTTTCAAAAGATCGACCACCTGCGCAAGGAAATAATCCGTATAAAGGACGGCGTTATCGTAGGCATTGGAAATTTCCTCGGGATGACATTCTTCCAGTTGATTGGTTGCGCAGACCGGGGCAAAGATCTGGAATCTGGCTGGATACCTTTTGTAATAAGCCGGGCCGTGATTGCCCATCTGGTGCAGGACGATCAGGATATCGCCGCTCCTTTGTTGTTCGATAAAATTCTGAAGACCCGCAAGCATCCCTTCGTCGCGGCATTCGCCATTGCAGTCCGGGTTGACTTCCTGAGTCCGGAAGTCTTCATAATGGACACGGTCGGCAACCCCCTTCGAGCTGGAATTGTTATCGCGCCACAGCACCTCAACGCCGGCGCGGGAAAGGACATCGAGGACGTTTTCCGTCGATTTAGCCACCTTGTCGCTGTAACCTTCCCGGCCTGACAGAGAGAACATGCAAGGGACCGAAACTGCGGTGGTCGTGCCGCAGGAGTACATCTCGGGGAAATTGACAATGTCCTCTTTTCCCAGCAGGGGATTCGTCATTCGCCCATAGCCGTTCAACGAAAACCGGTCGGCACGCACCGCCTCGCCAATCACAACAATAGCAAGTCGACGCCCCACGGCACTTTCATCCCTCTGAGCATCAAGACCGATCTTTTGCAATGACCTGTTGCTGTTGGACAAGGTCTCGGACAGATACTTCCCGACTGAGTAAAAGAAATAGGTCGGGTTAGTATTGTAGCGTAGGGGTTTATGTTCCCGGAAGAAGGAGGTGTAAAATTTGCTGAAGGGGAGCATGACGATCAGGATTAAAAAAACTGCGGCGGTTAGGGTCAGGAAGCGGGAAAGCATGGCCCGCTTAAAACCGGGGAAATCAACTTTTGCTTTATAAATAAAGAGTGACGGCAGGATTCCCAGAAAAACAACATAAAGCACAAGCCTGAAGCTGGCGAGATCAAAGGACTCGCTCATATTGGTTTCCACGACATTCCGGATCATCGTGTCGTCAATAATAATATGGTAAGCGTTGATAAAATAACTGCTGATCGCCGCGGTTAATACTGAAAGAATCAGAATCGGCTTCAGGGTCAATCGCGTATTGAAAATTGAAAAGAGCACGACCAGAAAGCTGGCAAAGATCACCCCAGTCGACACGAGAAATCCGATATTTCTGATTGTGACCGGAAATACATCGGTCAGATCAGAAAAAAACTTATAGTTATCGGCAATAACGATAAAAACTGCGGTGAGGATGATCAATCTGTTACTGGAGATTTTCATACGCTAAAGAATAAAATCCGTCGAAAGGAATTTGCTGCGCCGTTCCTGAACGATATCGCGGATAATCTCTCGATTTTCCTCAATATCACGGGCTGCCACCAGGCTGCGGATGGAGAAGGCGCGCAGGGCGTCGGAGACCGACAAGGTGCCGACCGCCGAATCCTTACGGCCGGTAAAGGGGAAGATATCGGGGCCGCGTTGGCACTGGCTGTTAATGTTGACCCGGCAGACCTGATTGACCAGCGGATCGATGAGTTCCGCCAGCTGCGCCGGATCGCGGCCAAAGAGGCTGACCTGCTGGCCGTAATCTGATTCGGTGATGTAGCGCACCGGCTCGGCAACGTCGTCGAAGGGGACAATCGGGACGATCGGCCCGAACTGTTCTTCGGTGTAGAGCCGCATCCCCGCGGACACCGGATAAACGACCGCCGGAGTAAAGAGAGTGCCGTGGACGCTGCCCCCCTCGGGGTTGATCACCTCTGCCCCGCCGGCAAGAGCATCGGCGATCAGGGCGGTCAGAGTCGCCGCTTTCCCCTCCTCGGGGAGGGGAGTGATCGCCGTTCCTGACTCCCAGGGGAGGCCGCAACGCAGAGCTGTAACTGCGGCGGAAAAGCGGGCGACAAAATCCGTTACCACGGCGCGTTGCACAAAGAGGATCTTGAGGGCGGTGCAACGCTGCCCGTTGAAGGAGAGAGCGCCGCTCACGCACTCCCGCACCGCCAGGTCGAGATCTGCGTCGGCAAGGACGATGGCGGGATTCTTCGCTTCCAGTCCGAGGACCAGCCGCAAGCGATGCGGGCTGGGGTGAAGCTTCTGCAGGGTGTCGGCCGCGCCGCTGGTACCGATGAAAGCAAAGGCATCGATTTGACCGGAGGCCATGAGCGGCGGAATGATCGTCCGGCCGGCGCCGAAGATGGCGTTAACGACGCCGGGGGGGAAGCAGTCGCGAAAGGCGGGGAGGAGGGGCCCAAAGAGGAGGACGCCGTGGCGGGGGGGCTTGAAGATGGCGGTGTTCCCCATGATCAGCGCCGGAATCAGGGTGGTGAAGGTTTCGTTGAGGGGGTAGTTGAAGGGACCGAGGCAAAGGGTGACGCCCAAAGGGGCGCGGCGGATCTGGCCAAGAATCCCCTCGGCGATAGTGAAGCGTGACGAAATCCGGTCAAGATCCTTGAGGGCGTCGATGGTGTCATCGATATATGCGATCGTGCGGTCGAACTCCTTCTGCGCATCGCTCAAGGTCTTGCCGATCTCCCACATCATCAGCCGGACGATGACTTCCCGCTCACCACGCATCCGCAGGGTGAAGCGTTGGACCCGGTCGATACGTTCGGCCACGGTCATTGTCGGCCACAAACCATGGCCATGGTCGTAGGCAGTTACCGCTGCCGCGAGGGCCGCCAATGCCTCTGGTTCGCCGAGCAAAGGAAAGGAACCGATCGACACCCGTTGCGGTTCGCTATCGCCAGCAAAACAGACCGGAGAGAGAACCTCCTGAAATGGGCCGTTCCAAAGGCGTAGTTCGCCGGCGCAGAGATAGTGGCATTGCTCAAAACGTTCCAATCGGTGTTCCGTGGGGATTGCTGTCATGCTGCGGGGAAAGATCCCCGGCGCGCTTGTCACCATCGTCATTATCTTCTCCTGTCAGTTAAAGGTCGTTCTCTTCATACTACCACTGACCAGGGCAAATGAAAGTCTGCCGTGTGGCAACGACGTCGCCCGGACGTAAAACTTGCAACAAAGCTAAAATCATAAGATGATGTCAACACTCTTATCTTCAGATAAACATGATTACAAATGAACTTAAGTATTTGAAAGGAGGGTCATTATGAAGCCTGCCTCCCCGGATCTCAACTCCTCACCGGTTCGGATTGTCACGAGCTACGCCTTTTACGGAGCCCTCTGGATTATCTTCTCTGATTTGCTGGTCATGAAATTGTTACCGGAACCCTTTCATGCGAGTGTATCCATTGCCAAGGGCTCGATTTTCATCCTCTTTACGTCTCTTCTTCTGTATTACCTCATCGGTCGGCAACTGACAAGAATGACGCAATTGGCCACTGCCCAGAAGCGTGCCATTGAGGCCCAGGAGGAGGCCAGCGAGCGGATGGCCGTCATCCTCGACGGCATCGACGCTTTGATCTATGTTGCCGACCTGAAAACCT
>JAXMLA010000204.1:0-1465 GCA_034370465.1 Desulfuromonadales bacterium | reverse complement strand
GGTTTTCGGACTTTTTACGAGTTCGTCAAGTTTTAATAAAGACGAAATCCTAAAAATACGCCGCAAGAAATATGTTTACAGGACCGGAAAAGAGAGGTGATCATGTCGGAAACAAGAATAACCTGCGGAATATCATCACTGGATGAATTGATCCAGGGGCTGCGCCTCGGAGACAATGTGGTCTGGCAGGTGGATCACTGGGAGGCCTATCGGTACTTCGCCGCTCCCTTCATCCAGGAGGCCTTAAGGGCTCACAGGAGGTGCATCTACCTGAGATTTGCCGCCCACCCCCCGATCCTGTCGCCTCAGCCCGGTCTGGAGATCATCGAAATAGACCCCCAATCCGGTTTCGATGCCTTCAGCGTGGAGGTGCATCAGATTATTGAATCCCGCGGCCGGGAGGCCTTTTATGTCTTCGACAGTCTCTCCTCCCTCGTGGGGGAATGGGCCACGGATGAACTCCTGGCCAATTTTTTTCAAATCACCTGCCCCTTCCTCTATGAAATGGATACGGTGGCCTACTTTCATCTGATGCGGGGCCAGCATGCCCACCAGGCCGTCGCCCGGATCCGGGATACCACCCAGGTCCTCATCGAGGTGTACCAGACCAGGGACAACCTTTATATCCATCCCCTCAAGGTATTGGACCGTTACTCGCCCCAGATGTTCCTGCCCCACCTCCTCTCGGGAGAAACCTGGATTCCCGTTTACCAGAGCGGCGACGCCGCCGATCTCTCCGTCAAGGCCCACAAGAAGCCGCTCTTCGGCACGGCCAAGTCCACGGCGCCCTGGGAGGCGGTCTATCATCGCCTGATGCAGCATCTGGAGATGGGAAGCACGTCCCCCGAAGCGATCTCGGAAATAGGAGAACTCAAACAGGAACTATCCCGGATGATCCTGGGCGCCCACCCGGAATTCAACCGTCTCGCGGACACTTACCTCTCTCTTGACGAGCTTCTTAATATCCGGGAGAGGATGATCGGTTCCGGGCGAATCGGCGGCAAGGCGGCGGGCATGCTGCTGGCCCGGTCCATCCTGGAGAAGTCCTCCGGAGAAATAGACTTCTGCCAGATTTCCGAGGCTCATGATTCATTTTATGTCGGATCGGACGTCTTTTTCACCTTCCTGGTCAATAATGACCTCTTCAAGGCCCGGATGCACTACTCCCGTGACCTTCATATATCTCCGGCCGAGTTTGAAGAGCTGGAAATGAAATTTCTCTCCGGGAAATTTCCCGGAGACATCATGGCTCAATTCCAGGATATGCTTGAGTATTTCGGTCAGGCGCCTATCATTGTCCGTTCCAGCAGTCTCCTCGAGGACAGCTTTGGCAATGCCTTTGCGGGCAAATACCGAAGCGAATTCTGCGCCAACCAGGGAACGCCCGAGGACCGGATGAAGGCCTTCCTGCAGGCCATAAAGCTCGTGTACGCCAGCGCCCTCAACCCCGATGCCCTGGCATACC
>JAXMLA010000203.1:0-1272 GCA_034370465.1 Desulfuromonadales bacterium | reverse complement strand
GGCAACGAGCTTTCTCGGGATGGGGTTTGTCAAGTCCAAGCTTTTCGATCTGACCGAGCGCAGCACCCCTTATCAGATGCGGTCGCTGGAATTCCAGCGCGCCATCCAGTCGACAACGGCCGATCTCGTCAAGGTTGGCTCTTCCCGTACGCAGGAGGATTTTACCGCCTTTCAAGCCGGGGTATCCACCTCGCTCGCCGAGGTGAAGCAGACGCAGGAGGCAATAGAGACCCTCACCGGCGGTGAAAAGGCCAAGACCTACGATGAGTTAAAAACGATAGGGAACGGCATCGTTGACGTCACGCAGGAGCGGATCAAGGCGGAGATGGCGGCGAAGACGGCCAATGAGACCATCACCAAAAATCTTCAGGCCGCCTCAAAAAAACTCGGCGAGCTTGATTCCCAAATCCAGGACCTCCAGCAAAACGCCACCGCGTCATTTGTCTCCAGCATGACGGAAGTCGGCAATATCTCGACAGAACTGGGAGGTTTGGAAACCGCAAAGTCGCACTTTAAAGACCTCCAGCTCGCCTTTTTGGGCCTGCGCTTTGCGCAGGACAAAAGGTCCGTGAACATCGCCAAAGATGCCGTAAATGCGGTTTCGGCCAAAATTGCCCAGGACCCTTATCTCAAGACAAACATCAGGGCGTCACGTGAAGTCGTGGTCCTGCGGGAGAGGCAGGAAGAACTCAGCCGACTCCTGGAGGGCGTCGAAACGGATGACAAGAAGGTGGACGCCCTGAGCCGGGAGGTGGCCGAACGTATTTCATCGCTGGTGGCCGTACTCGAGCAGGAGGTGGCCAAGACACGGGAAATGGCAACCACCGAATCCAAATACCAGGGCGATCTTATGGCCCAATCCAATGTCACCACGACCATTCTCATCTCCACGTCACAGCTTCTCGGCTATGGTCTGACCATCGAGGGTCTGGCGACAAAGCTCTTCACGGTTTTGTCCCAGAAAGATCTTGACGCGACGGACGCCCGGATAAAAAAGACCTTTGAAAAGGCCGAGGGTTCGATTGGCGCCTGCCGCAAGGGCCTCGAGGAGTTGAAGGACGGCGCATCTCTGAAGATACTGCAGGAAGTTGACGCCGCATTAAAGGGTATCAGGTCCATTCTTTTCGCGCCGGACGGGGTCATCGCCAAGATCCGGGGTCAGCTCACGATGCAGGAGAAGGCCGGGCTGGCGATGGAGGAACTGAGGAAGGTGGTTCTCCGGGAGGCGGACAAGAGTAAAAAGACCGTTTCCACCGCCCGGGGCGAGCAGGA
>JAXMLA010000202.1:0-5709 GCA_034370465.1 Desulfuromonadales bacterium | reverse complement strand
GTAGCCGATTCGTCCGTAGGGGCGCAGCTTGCTGCGCCCTTTTTCGTGACCCACACAACAAAATCGGGCGCAGCACGCTGCGCCCCTACGCATCTATAGGCCTCTTCCCATGTCCGACATCCATAGCGAAAAGATCCTTATCCTCGATTTCGGTTCCCAGTACACCCAGCTCATTGCCCGGCGGGTGCGCGAAGCTCACGTCTATTGCGAACTGCATCCCTTCGATATGACGATGACCGAGATTCGCGCCTTTAAACCGACCGGGATCATCCTCTCCGGCGGCCCGAAGTCGGTCTACGAAGAAGGGGCTCCGGCAGTGGCCGAAGAGCTCTTTGAACTCGGGGTGCCGGTCCTCGGTATCTGTTACGGCATGCAGCTCATGGCCCGCCACTTTGGCGGCAAGGTTGTCCCTGCCGGCAAGCGGGAATTCGGCCATGCCGAACTTCTGGCGCAGGGAACACCCGATCCCCTCTTTGACAGCTTCTTCGTCGAAGGGAAGAGCCCGGTGTGGATGAGTCACGGCGATCATGTCGAGGTGGTACCGGCCGGTTTCGAGATTGTCGCCGGCACCGCCAACGCCCCGGTCTGCGCCATTCAGAACCCCGCCCGCCGCCTTTACGGCGTGCAGTTTCATCCCGAGGTCAACCATACCCCGCGCGGTGAAGCGCTCCTCGATACCTTTGTCCGCAAGGTCTGCGGCTGCACAGGGCAATGGACGCCGGGGCAGATTATCGAAGATGCGGTCGAGCGGATTCGCGCCCAGGTCGGCAGCGATCGCGTCATCCTCGGACTGTCCGGTGGCGTCGATTCCTCGGTTGCTGCCGCCCTTATCTATCGTGCTATCGGCGACCAGCTCACCTGCGTCTTTGTCGATAACGGTCTCCTTCGTCTCGGTGAAGGGGATCAGGTCATGGCGACTTTTGCCGAAAATCTCGGGGTCAAGGTCATCCGCGTCGATGCCGAAGAGCTTTTCCTGTCGCAGCTCGCCGGTGAAGCCGATCCCGAGAAGAAGCGCAAGATCATCGGCCGGCTCTTTGTTGAGATCTTCGAGGTTGAATCGAAGAAGATTGTCGATGCTAAATGGCTGGCGCAGGGGACGATCTATCCCGATGTCATCGAATCGGCCGGCGCCAAGACCGGCAAAGCCCACAACATCAAGAGCCACCACAATGTCGGCGGCCTCCCCGAGCACATGACTCTAAAACTCCTCGAACCGCTGCGCGAGCTCTTCAAAGATGAAGTGCGCGCCATCGGCGAAGAGCTCGGTCTGCCGCACCGTATGGTCTGGCGCCACCCCTTCCCCGGTCCCGGCCTCGGAGTACGTATCCTCGGCGCGGTGACGAAGGAGTATGCCGATATCCTTCGTCATGCCGACGCCATCTATATCGAAGAGCTCTACGCCAGCGGCCATTACGAAAAGATCAGCCAGGCCTTTGCTGTCTTCCTGCCGGTGAAGAGCGTCGGCGTCATGGGCGATGGCCGCACCTACGAATATGTCGTGGCCTTGCGGGCGGTCGAGACCAAGGATTTCATGACCGCCGGCTGGTATCCGATGCCCTACGAAGACCTGGCGCGGATCAGCTCGCGAATTATCAACGAAGTGCGCGGCATCAATCGCGTTGTCTACGATATTTCCAGTAAACCGCCGGCGACCATTGAGTGGGAGTGACAGTGCGACATCATCATGTCGCCTGCGCGCTGATTGAAAAGGACGGCTTTCTCCTTGCAGCCCAACGCGGCGCGACGATGACTCTCCCCCTCAAGTGGGAGTTTCCCGGCGGCAAGATTGAAGCGGGGGAGACGCCAGGGGAGTGTCTGCATCGGGAACTGCAAGAGGAGATGGCGATCAGTGTTGTTATCGGCGCGGCGCTGGTGCCCCGGACCCATCACTACCCGGATTTTATCGTCACCCTCTATCCTTTTGTCTGTCAGTTGGCAACAGCGGAGATCGAGCTGCGGGAACATGCGGCGATGCGCTGGCTGGCACCGGCGGAGATGCTGACCCTTGATTGGGCGGCGGCGGATTTGCCGGTGGTCGCGGACTATTTGTCGATAGCCGAAATGTAGGAGCGAGCTCCAGCTCGCGATTGTTTTAAAGCGAATCGCGGGCGGGAGCCCGCTCCTACATTTATTTTTTACAGATTAACCAGGGCGGTTTTGTCACGATTCTTCGTGATGAAAACCGCTCTTGTCATTCAGGGGAGGGTGATGCCGCAACGGTCAAGGTAAGTGAGAAGATCAGCGGGGAGGGGAACTTCGCAGTCGACCGGTTTGCCGCTGCAGGGGTCGATAAAGGCAAGGCGATGGCAGTGGAGAAAGAGCCGGGGAAGTTCGGAGGGGTAGGGGCCGCCGTAGCGTTTGTCGCCAAAGAGGGGGTGGCCGATCTCGGCGAGCTGACGGCGGATCTGGTGCTGGCGGCCGCTGTGCAGGCGGATTTCGAGGAGGGTGGCGCTGGCGTTGCTGGCCAGGGTGCGCACGTCGGTACGGGCACTCTTCAGCTTCCCCTTGGCAGGAACCAGCCCTTCCAGCGACTTCTCGCCGGTCATCTCTCCCTGAACCAGAGCGAGGTAGGACTTTTCGACCTGATCTTCCATGAAGAGTTTGCCGAGGGCGCCGCACGCTGCTTTCCCTTTGCCGAAGAGGAGGGGGCCGCTGGTTTCGAGGTCGAGTCGGTGGACCGGGGCGATGGAGAAGCGTTCCCCCCGCTGCTTGAGGAGTTCCTGGCAACGGGCGGTAAGATTGTCTATCTCATGCCCTTCGCTGGCGTGAACCGCCAATCCCGGCGGTTTGGCAACGATGAGGAGATCGCGGGTTTCAAAGAGGATCTGCAGGGTCGTCATCGCCAAAAGTTCACGCAGGCGTTTGCTCTCCGGGAGTTGGACGCGGGCGCCGATCGGCAGCCGTGCTTCAGCATTGAGGATCTGCTCCCAGCGGCGGATCTTCCCCTGGCGCAGGAGCTGGCGCAGATAACTCACCGGAGCGAGGGGGATGCGGCGTTGCAGCAGCACCAGGAAGGGGAGATGTTCCTCCCCCTTCTCAACGGTGAGAGTGAGAAGCTCCGGCGCGCTTTCGCTCACTTCGGCTGCCGGGCGAGGAGGTAGCGACCGATCCAGTTTTTGCTGAACTGGAAGGCGGTCCGCCCGCAGCGCTTGGTCTTTTCGTGTGACCAGTTCATCGCCGCTTCTTCGAGTTCCGGGCTCCAGGGGATAGCGATCTTGCGCGCCCGACTCTCCCGCTCGATGCACAGACGTACGGCATCAAGGTAGCGCTCCTGGGAAAAGACGTGGAAGGGGACCCAGAGGCCGAAACGGTCGGAAAGGGATTGTTTCTCTTCCAGCACTTCCCCCGGCTGATTTTCGTTGTTGACGAAGCGGTTGCCGAGTTTGTCGCTTTCGAATTCGGGGATGAGATAGCGGCGATTCGAGGTGACGTAGATCAGGACATTCTCCGGGGCGGAGTAGACCGAACCGTCGAGGGCGCTCTTGAGGAGTTTATAAGTCAGTTCGCCGACTTCGAAGGTCAGGTCGTCGCAGAGGAGGATGAAGCGATACGGTTCGTTCTCGACGGCGTTGAAGATGGCAGAGATATAGATCAGATCTTCCTTCTCGACCTGAATGATGCGCAGGCCCTGCGCTGCATAGGCATTGAGAAGGGCTTTGACCAGCGACGATTTGCCGGTGCCGCGCGAACCCCAGAGGAGGGCATTGTTCGCCGGGAATCCGGCCAGAAACTGCCGGGTGTTGCTGTCCATGATCTCTTTCTGTTTGTCGACGCCGAGGAGTTCGTCCATGGTCGTGGTGTCGGTGACCTTGACCGGTTCGAGATAGCCGGAGAAGGAGTGGCGACGCCAGTTGGCGGCGTGGCAGGTGGACCAGTCAATCGCTTTGACCGCTTTGGGCAGGAGCATTTCCACAGAACTGAGGACCCGTTCGATCTGGGCAACAACTTCCGGTTTCAGGTTGAGCATCGAAATTTTCTCTCTTTTGGCGGGAATGGAGTGAGCGGGGCAGTTCAGTACGAAGTTTGATGAGGCATGGCTAACGTGTTGAAAGATCCATGTTATCAGGGTCTTGTGTATACGTCAGCCGTGGGGACGGTGTCAAACCAAAAATCGTTACAAGCGCCACGGTCAGCGCATTCTTTCCTTGCTGATTATTAACGTGTCGGGGTGATATTGCTATGCACCGCGAACCGCCGTTTATGGTAATTTATGCTTTCGGCACTTACCTTAACCGCTTAACTGGCTACAACCCTCAGGAGCTTTTGTGAAATCTGTTAATCCCCGTCCCCTTCTTCTTGTTTTCACCGCGATGTTCCTTGTATTTTCCTTGCTGGCTTGTAATCGTGAAGAGAAAGTACCGGCGCCTCAAAAACCCGCAGCTGTAGCCGCCTTGTCTGCAACCCCGGCCCCTGCGGTCCCGGTTGCTGCTCCTGCTCCTGCTCCGGAGATTGTCCCTTCCCCCGCTCCCGTTGATGCTACGGAGCCGGCGGTGAAGATCAAGTATCGCGCCGGCGAAGATCCCGAGTATGCCAGAAGGTTTGGCTGGCCGGTCGTTGATGTTGAGCCGTTGCCGGGGGCTATTCTGCCGGCAAAGAGGATTGTCGCATATTATGGCAACCCCCTGTCGAAGCGGATGGGGGCACTCGGGGAGTATGAGAAAGACGATATGTTGCGCCGTCTGCATGACGAAGTGCTCAACTGGGAGAAAGCGGATCCGGCCAAACCGGTGCAGCCGGCCCTGCACCTGATCGCGGTGGTGGCGCAACCGGAACCGGGGAAGGCCGGCAAGTACCGGATGGTCATGCCTGACGAGGTGGTCAATCGCGTCTACGGTTGGGCCAAAGAGACCAAGGCGATCATGTTCATCGATATTCAGACCGGCCACGATGATATTCGCGTCATCCTGCCGCGCTTCGAGTGGCTGCTCAAAAATCCCGATGTCCATCTCGGCATCGATCCCGAGTTTAACCTGATTGCCAGTGGCGTGGTGCCGGGCAAGAAGGTCGGCACCTTCGATGCTGCTGATATCAACTATGTCACTGAATATCTCGCCGGCCTGGTCAAGACCTACAACCTCCCCCCCAAGGTGCTGACGGTGCATCGTTTCACTCGCAGGGGAGTGAGCAACGCCAACAAGATTGTTCTGCGCCCCGAGGTGCAGGTCGTCATGCATATGGATGGCTGGGGAGCGCCGTGGCTGAAGCGTGATACCTACAGGGATTACATTGTCCAGGAACCGGTGCAATTCACCGGTTTCAAGCTCTTTTATCACAACGATACCAAAAAAGGGGATCCGCTCATGACCCCGGCGGAAATTCTGCGGCTTAATCCGCAGCCGGTTTATATCCAGTATCAGTAGCCAAATCTCAGGTGAAGTTGTTTGTATGAGCAGGAGTTGCGGGATGGACGAATGCGGTGAAAGCAGTCCGTGGATCTGTCATATCTGTGATGCGACGGGACGGGGAGAAGCCCAGGCCTGCGCCCAATGTTACATGGTGACCTGCCCGAAGCATCTGCAGGCCCGGGCCGTCTATAATGCCGAGAGCGGTCTGTACGAGCTGCAGGCGGTTTGTCTCCTCTGCGCGACGGAGGTATTGCACTGAAAAAAAAGGGGCGGCCACAAGAGCCGCCCTACCGAAGAATTTTTTAGGGGCGGCCCTTGTGCCGCCCCTTACTTTTACAGCCAGCCCTTGCGTTTGAAATACAAA
>JAXMLA010000201.1:0-21575 GCA_034370465.1 Desulfuromonadales bacterium | reverse complement strand
TAAAACTGGCTGTAAACGACGGTCGGATTAAGCCGTTTTTGCATCTGATCGAGGGGAAGAAATCCCTTTTTCTTGAAAAGCTTGACCTGATCTTCGATCGGTGTGCTCACCAACAATACATCTCCCGGCTGGAGGTCTTCTGTGAGAGGGTAAACGGGAATGACCTGGCTGGCTCGGATGACCAAAGACCAATCCTTGGCCACCTTCTCAAGTTGATTGTTTCGCATCTTCTCGGCGCAGCCGCTCAAGAAAAACAGCCCAACCAGTGTAGCCATAAGTATATTTATACGGTTAGTCTTTTTCATTTTGTAATTCTCCCTTAATGCAAAAGCAGATTATTAGCAGTAATCTGAAAAGTCCGGGTTTCGATAGTAATGGTGTCAGGGCTTCCACGTTGTTAAGATACGCACCATCTAGAACATTCATTTACCCCTCACGGCCGATTCGCCGGCTGACTCTTCCCATCGTCATACCACTTGAAATACGCCTCCACTCCGGCCACTCCGGAATCGACCAGAGCCTGCTTGGTCTGATCACTCAGCTTGAAATCGGTGGTTTTGACCCCGAGAGAGTCGATGTAGATGGTGCGCTGCCAGTCGTCGCTGTGCAGATGCATGCTGTCCTGGCTGTCCATGACCGTGCCGATGAACGCCTTGGCATAGCCGAAGAAATCCTCAATCTTTTCGTGATCCGGTTCGGCATGATCGCGAAAGACGGCGATCTCCTTGGCTGAGTCGAGACGGAAACCGAGGGTCTCCTGATTAAAGACATATTTGCTGACGTCCTTGCCGGCTGCGGCAAGACTGTCGTTATGCCGCTGGTAATAAGCGGGGGTGGTGGCATGCCCGGCATCGACATACTTCTCCCGATCGAAGAGCTTGACCGGGTAGTTGTCGAGCACGCCGCCGTCGACGTAGACATCCCCGCGAAAGCTGCGCTTGGCGGCAAAGAAGAGAGGGATGGACATGGAGATCCGCACCGCATCCGCCACCACCATGCGCGGCGTGTGCTCGTTGGAAAAGACCTCACCGAACTTGGTGGAGAGGTTGGTGCCGACGAAGGAGAGATCCCGAAACCCCTTGCTCTCCTTCTGCCCGGCAATGTCGTTAAAGGTCGACTCGCTGTTGCCGGTCTTCTCCTTGACCACACCGGCGATCCAGTTGCGAAAATAGTCCCCCTTATACCAGCCGAAGTCATTCAGGAGCCGTTTCCCGTCGCGAATCACCCCTCCTGAATCATCCAGAAATTTTTTGAAATCAAGACAGCGGAGAATGGTGTCGATTTCGGTCAGGGAATAGTTGAGTCCGACGAGGAGGGCGGTAATCGCCCCGGCCGAGGTACCGCCCACCCGGCTGATATTGGGAAGGATTCCGCGTTTCTCCAGCTCCTGGAGAGCCCCGACATAGGCAATTCCCTTGACCCCTCCTCCTTCGAAAACCAGATTCTTAAAATGGTATGACATCGTTACACCTCCCTTCGCATGAGCAGCTCATTAAAAAAGCCGCCACCCTCAGCACTTAGGCTGACGGCAACGGCTTCGATCTTCTACGAAATTTTCCCCCGCACATTTTCCCCTCCCTTTAATCATTCTTTCGTTAGTTCAATCTTCGACAATATCCTCTTAAGTGACCGGTACCAATGATGTTTGCAGATTAGTACACGATCACCAGAAATAATCAATATAATTTTGGAACACTGTTTGTACGAAGGTCGGTGGGCTGTGTGCCGATAAGAGGTTGACACACGGCCCCCTTGTCAGGTATCTTTCACGAAAGTCTACAAAGCCGATAGGAATTATGATTTCTAAAAAGACCAAATACGGCTTGCAAGCCCTCCTCGCTCTCGCCCGCGCCTATGGTGCGGGACCGGTCCTCATTGCCGATCTCGCTGAAGAGGAGCGTATCCCCCGGAAGTTTCAGGAGGCGATCCTGCTGCAACTCAAGAACGTCGGGGTCCTGTCGAGCCGCAAAGGGAAGGGGGGCGGTTATACGCTGGGGAAGCCGCCGAGTGAAATCAGTATCGGCCAGATTGTCCGCATCCTCGACGGGCCGTTGGCGCCGGTGGAGTGTGTCAGCGTGACCGCTTATCGTCCCTGTACCGAATGTCGCGATGAGAACACTTGCGGAATCCGTTTGGTGATGAAGGATGTGCGCGATGCGATTGCGGATATCCTTGATCACACCTCCCTTGCCGACATGCAGCAGCGTTCTGAAGATGCTGCCCGCCAGCAAAAGAGTGTGGTCGATTTTCAGATTTAATTGCAGCCAAATTTTTTCTTTATAAGTCTATTTAGTTGGTAGGATAAACAGAAGAGGAGCTGAACAATGTTAAGAAGAAGTCTGGTTTTGATTGTTTCGGTCCTGTTATTGGCAACGGCGACTGTACAGGCGGCGGAAGTGACGCTGCTCAATGTCTCCTATGATCCGACCCGCGAACTTTATACTGAATTCAACGCCGCCTTTGCCAAGGAGTGGCAGAAGCAAAGTGGCGACACGGTCCGTTTCCGCCAGTCGCACGGCGGCTCGGGGAAGCAGGCGCGTAGCGTCATCGATGGACTGGGGGCCGATGTTGTCACTCTGGCGCTGGCCGGCGATATTGACGCCATTGCCGAGAGGGCGAAACTTATCCCCGCCGATTGGCAGAAGCGGCTGCCGAACAACAGCGCTCCCTACACCTCGACCATCGTCTTTCTGGTGCGCAAAGGAAATCCCAAGGGGATCAAGGACTGGAACGACCTGGTCAAGCCCGGCGTTGCGGTGATTACCCCCAACCCCAAGTCATCGGGCGGGGCGCGCTGGAACTATCTCGCCGCCTGGGGCTATGCCCTCAAGCAGAACAACAACGATGAAGCCAAGGCCCGCGCCTTTATCACCGCCCTCTTCAAGAACGTGCCGGTCCTCGATTCCGGAGCGCGCGGCGCTACCACCACCTTTGTGCAGCGCGGCTTGGGCGATGTCTTCCTTTCCTGGGAGAACGAAGCCTTCCTCGCCCTCAAGGAGTTTGGCGCCGACAAGTTCGAGATTGTTTCTCCCCCCCTCTCGATCCTCGCCGAACCGTCGGTGGCGCTCGTCGACAAGGTTGTCGACAAGCGCGGCACCCGCAAGGTCGCCGAGGCCTACTTGCAATATCTCTACTCGCCGCAGGGGCAGGAGATTGCCGCCCGCAACTTCTATCGGCCGCGCCTGCCGGAAGTGGCAAAGAAGTACGAGAAACAGTTCCCGGCGATGCAGCTGTTGACGATCGACAAGGATTTCGGCGGCTGGAAGCAGGCACAGAAGAAACACTTTGACGATGGCGGCATCTTCGATCAGATCTACCAGCCGGGGCGGTAATTCTGTTGTTTTATTGTAGGGGCGCTGCTTGCCGCGCCCGCTTTTGGCGGAAAAGATCAAAAAGGGCGCGGCAAGCGGCGCCCCTACGTAACCGGGTTCCATAACTTTTGGAAAATGATTATGAGCAGGTTCAATTTTAAACAAGCGAGCGTCATCCCCGGCTTCGGCCTGACCCTCGGCTATACGGTCTTTTACCTGTGCCTGATCGTCCTTTTGCCGATCTCCGCCCTCTGTCTCAAGACCGCAACCCTCGGCTGGGGGGAGTTCTGGGCGATCGTCAGCAACCCGCGGGTGGTGGCTTCCTACCGCCTGACCTTTGGCGCGTCGCTGGTCGGCGCCCTGATCAATGCCTTCTTCGGCTTTATCGTTGCCTGGACGCTGGTCCGTTATTCCTTCCCCGGCAAGAAGATCATCGATGCCCTTGTCGATCTCCCCTTTGCTCTGCCGACCGCGGTCTCCGGCATCGCTCTGACGGCGATCTATTCCTCGAATGGCTGGGTCGGCCGCTATCTCGAACCACTCGGCATCAAAGCCGCCTATACCCCGCTCGGGGTGACGATTGCCCTGACCTTTATCGGCCTCCCCTTTGTCGTGAGGACCTTGCAGCCGGCTCTGGAGGAGCTCGATCCGGCGACGGAAGAGGCGGCGCGCAGCCTGGGGGCGAGCCGGGCGCAGACCTTTCTGCGGGTGATTCTGCCGGCGGTCTTTCCGGCGCTCCTCACCGGCTTTGCCCTCTCCTTTGCCCGTGCGCTCGGCGAATACGGCTCGGTGGTCTTTATCTCCGGCAACATGCCGATGTTCACCGAGATTACCCCGCTGCTGATCATCGCCAAGCTCGAGCAATACGACTACGCCGGCGCCACCGCCATCGCTACGGTTATGCTCCTGGCTTCCTTTGCTATCCTCCTCGTCATCAACTTTTTGCAGTGGTATAGCAGTCACCGCTACCGGACTGGGGTCTGACCATGGCCGCGACGATTTCAATGCTCAAAGGCGCCAGCAACAGCCCGGTGACTCTCGCCCGCTCTGAAGAGAACGTCTGGATCAAGCGGGGATTGATCGCTGTGACCTTGCTCTTTCTCGGCTTCTTCCTCTTTCTCCCCCTGGCGGCAGTCTTTGCGGCGGCGCTGGAGAAAGGTTTTGGCGCTTATTTCGCCAGTTTTAATGATCCGGACGCCCTGGCAGCGATCAAGCTGACGCTGATCGCGGCGGGGATCGCCGTCCCCCTCAACCTGGTCTTCGGACTGGCCGCGGCCTGGTCGATCGCCAAGTTCAACTTTACCGGCAAGAGCGTCCTCCTCACCCTCATCGATCTCCCCTTTGCGGTCTCGCCGGTCGTCTCCGGACTGGTCTACGTCCTTCTCTTTGGTCTGCAAGGGTGGTTCGGCCCCTGGCTGGAAGAGCACGATATCAAGATTATCTTCGCGGTGCCGGGGATTGTGCTGGCGACAATCTTCGTCACCTTCCCCTTTGTGGCGCGGGAGCTGATTCCGCTCATGCAGGAGCAGGGGAGCGATGAAGAACAGGCGGCTCTCGTTCTCGGCGCCAGCGGCTGGCAGACCTTCTGGCGGGTGACCCTCCCCAATGTCAAGTGGGCACTCCTTTACGGAGTCATCCTTTGTAACGCCCGGGCGATGGGGGAGTTTGGCGCGGTCTCGGTCGTCTCCGGCCATATTCGCGGCATGACCAACACCATCCCTCTGCATGTCGAGATCCTTTACAACGAATACAACTTTGTCGCCGCCTTTGCCGTTGCTTCCCTCCTCGCTATCCTGGCGCTGCTGACCTTGGTCGCCAAGAGCCTGGTTGAGTGGAAGGCCCGGCAGGAGCTGGCTGCGGCCCTTGAACCGACGATGATCGAGGATTAGTCATGAGCATAGAAATCCGCAATATCAATAAGACCTTCGGCACCTTTACCGCCCTCAAGGATATCAATCTGACCGTCCCGAGCGGCGAACTTGTCGCCCTCCTCGGCCCTTCCGGCTGCGGTAAGACCACCCTGCTGCGGATCATCTCCGGGCTGGAACAGCCCGACCCCGGTAACGGTGCCATCCTTTTTCACGACGAGGATGTCGCCAGCCGCAGCGTCGCCGACCGCAAAATCGGCTTTGTCTTTCAGCATTATGCCCTCTTTCGCCACATGTCGGTCTTTGACAATGTCGCTTTCGGCCTGACCGTCAAGCCCCGCAATCAGCGCCCCAGTCAGGAAGAGATCCGCGATCAGGTCATGGATTTGCTGCGCCTGGTGCAGCTGGAGAGTCAGGCGAACCGCTTCCCGTCGCAGCTCTCCGGCGGACAGCGGCAGCGGGTCGCCCTGGCGCGTGCCCTGGCGGTTAAGCCCAAGGTTCTCCTCCTCGACGAACCCTTCGGCGCCCTCGATGCCAAGGTCCGCCAGGAGTTGCGACGCTGGCTGCGCCGCCTGCATGATGAGCTGCACGTCACCAGTGTCTTTGTCACTCACGATCAGGAAGAGGCGCTGGAGGTTTCGGATCAGGTGGTGGTGATGAACGCCGGGCAGATCGAGCAAGTCGGGCCGCCGGCCGAGGTCTATGATCGCCCGGCAAATCCCTTTGTTTATCAGTTTCTTGGCAACGTCAATCTCTTCCACGGCCGTCTTGATGGCGGTGAGGCGAAGATCAATCCCCTCGATCGCAGTCAGCCGGAGCAGGAGGTGGTCGCTTATGTGCGGCCGCATGATCTCGACGTCAGCCGCGAGCGGACCAGTCCGGAGGCGATCGAGACGATCGTCCGATATATTCATGCTGCCGGCGGCATGCCGCGTCTCGAGCTGGAGCGGCTCGACAACGGCGAGTCGATCGCCGCCGAGGTGGCGCGGGAGCGTTATCGCGAGCTGGAGTTGCAGGTCGGCGATCATCTCTTTGTGACGCCGCGCAATCTTCGTTTCTTTGTCGAAGGCGCGCCGCTCGATTATCAGATCTGACTGTTTCGCTGCGGTGAACGAGAAAGGCCCGGAACGTACGATACGTTCCGGGCCTTTCTGCTTCAGGGATCAGGTCCGATCTATTCCTTGGTCTCCAGCGCAGAAATCACCAGGAAGCGATCGTCAAAGAGATCAGCAAGGAGGGGCCGCACCTCTGGCCAGCTGAGCCCGCCATAGCCGCAACCGGGACGGGGGACGATGATGAGTGGGTAAGCGGCGCGATCGGCGAGAGCTCGCAACTCCTGGGCCGAGCGGCGGATCAGGCGGGGATCGGGGGTGCTCCAGGCACTCTCTTCGACAGGAAAGCTGACAAGATTGTCGCCGAGTTCATGAACATGATTGCCGTGTTCGTGCAGCAGCCCTCCGAGCCGCTGCGCCAGATCGGGATAGCGCTCTCCGGCCTGGCGCGCGCAGCCGCGGCCGAGGATGGCACGGTGGTCGCGGCTCACGGAGCCGTTGGTGGTCAGCGCCAGCAACGCGCGTCCCTGATAATCCCAGAGATTTCCGATAATCTCCTGCATGACAAACTCCCGTTTGGCGGTCTATTCAGCGGCAAACGTCTTGTTTATGCCGCAAGAAGATTGTATGGTTTGGCTTTACCTCTAGCATGAAGGAGAGATCATTATGAACTGGTTAGGGAAATTCACCGAGTTCGCCTACGCTCTGCTGCGGATCGCGGCGGGATTCATGTTTGCGTTCCACGGCGTCCAGAAGCTTTTCGGGGTACTTACCACCTCGCAGCCGGCCATCGGCTCCCAACTCTGGTTCGGCGGAATCATCGAACTGGTCGGAGGAGCAGCGATCCTGCTCGGCATCCGTACCCGCTTTGCCGCTTTTCTTTGCAGCGGCATGATGGCGGTCGCCTATTTCCAGTTCCACTGGAAGTTTCAGGGCGGCGCCGCCTTCTTTCCAGCGGTGAACCAGGGGGAGTTGGCCGCGCTTTACTGCTTTGTCTTCTTCTTTATCGCCTGCCGGGGCGGGAAGATGTGGAGTTTGGGGAAAGACTGAGCCGCCGCCCTCATTGCTGCTAGCCGTTACTGCGGATAAAGAGAGCCATTTCTTTGTCCAATCCGTTGATATGTTTGATCAGCCAGGTGACCATGGTCTGGTTGGTCTGGATCACCAGCGGAAAAGAGGCCCCTTCCTGCTGGAGTTGCTCCTCCAGTTGGTGGAGCTCAAGGATAAAGCCGTCGTGTTGTTTCTTGTGGTCGGAATAACCGGGAAAGTTATGCTTTTTCTGCAGCGCCTCTTCCATGGAGAAATGGGTTTTGACATAGTCGCCCAGAAAATGGAGGAGGTTGTGCACCTCTTCCTTCCCTTTTTTCTGGTTGCAGGCGGCGAGCAGGGTATCGAACCTGCGAATGAGTTCCTTGTGCTGGTTGTCGATGTCGCTATTGCCGGTTGCCAGTTTTTCATTCCATTCGATGGCCATGATCGATTCTTCTCCTTGCAGGATTTGAGCGGTGTCCAGCTCCGGAGCTGACGAGCCCCCACGATTTATTACGATTTTAGTCTTATAGCTAAATGTCCTTCGGTTGTAAATAGATAAGTTCCCGCTCCTTCTTACCTTCTTTCTTTGCCTAAAAATAGTCCTGCAATCCGATCGGCAGCTGTTCAAACCGTCGCATCTCCTGTTGTAATAACGAGTCTCCCGGCACCGGAAAGGTCCCGTTTCCCGCCATCTCCTTCTTCAGTTGCCGCCATTCCTCCTCTCCCAGCAGCCATTTCGCACTCACCGCTTGTCGCTCGACCGCCACCTTCCTGTGGGAGTTCAGGGGGACTTCGATGAAGGGGTCGCGGTAGCTGATCGCCGGCAGAATGCGGGCCTCGGCATATTGCAGTTTGAGTTCCAGGCCGGAGTCGTCCTGTCCCGACCACAGGGCGGCGGCGAGATGCAGCTCGGTGCCGCCCGAAAAAAGGAGCCATTGCCGACCCGCGGGATCGAGGCGTTGCAGGCGCTCGACCTGCCGCTGTACATCCTGCTGCGGACCGCTCAGGGAGAGGCTGCGCAGATAGCCGGCAGCGGTGACCTCCTCGTGGCTTTTAACGATCTGCGCCCCGGCCCGCCGCCGGCCGGCCGCCCCCTGGAAGCGGTTTTTGTAGACAAAGGAGCAATAGTTGACCCCGAGGGCGAGTTGTTGGTCGAGACTGGAACGCAGGAGTTCCAGAGCAGTCATTTCCGATTCGAGGACGGTCACGCTTGCGCCGTGCAAAAAGGTGTAGCCCCGTCCCACCAGGTGGAGATAGTTATGGTTGGTGAGGCGCAGTTGGTGGAGGTTGAGGTAGTTGACGCCGCAGTCGGCCATCTCCACCAGCTTCTGCTGCAGGCGTTCTGCTTCCTCGGGGATCGCCGGGATCTCCACGGTGATGTGCGGGATGATCCCCACGGCCAGTTTCACCTGGTCGAGGGCGTAGCCGGTGGCGCCGATGTCGACGCGGATTTCATCGAGTCCGGCGTCACGCAGGCGTTTGGCGATGTCAACAGTGAGCAGGGTCCCGTTGGTGTAGAGCCAGAGATGGATCCCGTCGCCGAGGCGGCGGCGAATGGCACGCAGGTATTTGAGGGATTTTTCCACGACCAGAAGCGGTTCGCCGCCGCTGATGCTCGCTCCGCTGAAGTCGAAGCGGGCAAGGTAGTCGACGTAATCGTCAACCTTGGGGAAGTCGAGGTTGTTGGTCCCCGGATCGCCGCCGACGTCCTGGGCGGTCGGACAGTAGAAGCAGCGGCAGTTGCAGTTGCCGGTGATGAAGAGACAGGACCACTTTCCTTCCAGGCAGGCGCGGCAGCCGGGGGAGAGTTTTTGACTGTCAAGTTTGCTGGCGTTGGCGCTAAAGGCGGCGCGGCCACCCAGATCAGCGATCAGGTCACTGCGCCGGGCCTGGGCACTAGCGGCGGCGCTGTCCGCGGGGAAGGAGAGGCCGACGTAGCGGTCGCCGTATTCCCGGCGGTTCTGGTCGATAAGGGCTAACCGGGCGGGACTATTCATGGGGGCTGACCTCGCGGAGTGAGGGGGGAAGGGCTGAAACAGCAACGGCCCGGGGAGTCCGGGGCGCTACTGTGTCACCTTGGCAAGGGTAGGTCAAGGGCGGAGAATCTTAATCATCCTCCCCGCCGCCGGAACGCTGACTCTTCTTATCTGCCTGATGTCTCTTCTCCGCCAGGCGGTCCCGCTTCGCGCCATAGGGGACTTTGGTGGCCACCCGTACTTTGACCTTGCGGTTGCGGCGTTCGAGCAGGGCTTGCAGGCGTTTCATGGCAACGGCGCGGTTCTCCCACTGCGAACGGCTCTCGGTCGCCTGGGCAACGATGCCGGTCGGCAGGTGGCGGATGCGCACCGCCGAGTCGGTGGTGTTGCGGTGCTGGCCGCCGGGGCCGGTAGCACGGAAGAATTCGAGCTTGATCTCGGAATCCTTGATCTCGATCATGGCAGATATCCTTGGGCCAGGGTGGTAAAGGCGGCGATCTCCCCGGCCTGCCAGGCAGCATCCTTGCCGAGCTCAGCGGCGAGGAGGGCGGCAACAAGCGGAGACACGGCGATGGCGGCGCGGGCATCGAGAATCAGGGCACGGGTGCGGCGGGACAACAGATCTTCGACGCTCTGCGCCCATTCGTGACGAATCGCCCAGACGATCTCGACGCGACGATAAGGGAGGTCGGGGTGGAGGTGTTGGCGCAGGGACGGATCGGCGTGGCAGAGGGCTTCGAGGCCGGCGGCGTCGCTGCCATATTCGGCCCATTCTCCCGGCACCTCCATCCCGGCACCGTGCAGCGGCAACTCCGCGCTGCGTGAAGGGCGTTCCGGCAGGACGGCGATGCGGGCGGCGAGGTTGATCGTCTCCTCCCCCATCTTGCGGTAGGTCGTCCATTTGCCGCCGGTGATGGTGACCAGTCCGCTCGGTGTCACCAGCAGGGTGTGATCCCGGGACAGGGAGGCGGTGTCGTGACTGTCGCCGTTCTTGACCAGGGGGCGGAGGCCGGCAAAGATGCTGAGGATATCATGCCGCTGCGGATTGTGGCGGAGATAACGGGCAGCGTGCTGCAGGAGAAAGTCGATCTCCGCCGCCAGGGGCCGCGGTTCGAAGTCGACCCGATCGACCGGGGTGTCGGTGGTGCCGATCAGGACGCGCTCGTGCCAGGGGACAGCAAAGAGGACGCGGCCGTCGTCGGTATGCGGCACCATGATCGCACTGGCGCCGGGGAGGAAGGCGCGGGGGAGGACGAGATGGATCCCCTGACTCGGGGCAATGAGCGTCGGCGCAGTCGGGTCGTCGAGGCGGCGGATGCTGTCGCAGAAGGGGCCGGTGGCGTTGATCACCACTTTCGCCGACAGTTCATAGTCCCGGCCGCTCTCAATATCCTTGGCAATGACGCCAAAAACCTGGCCGCTCTCTTTGATCAACTGCGTCACCGGTAGGTGATTGATCAGCGTGGCGCCCTGCTCAACAGCGGTGCGGGCGAGGGCGATGGCGAGACGGGCGTCGTCGAATTGGCCGTCGTGGTAGATCACTCCGCCGCGCAGCCCTTTCTCCTCAAGGGTCGGCAGCTGCTCCAATGTCTCAGCGCGGGACAGGAGTTGCGAGGGACCGAGGCCGAGTTTGCCGGCGAGGGCATCGTAGAGTTTGAGGCCGACGCCGTAGAAGGGGCCTTCCCACCAGTCGTAAAGGGGGACGATAAAGGAGCGGTTCTGCACCAGATGCGGAGCATTGCGGATGAGGAGGCCGCGTTCGTGCAGGGCGTCGAGAACCAGAGCGATATTCCCCTGTTGCAGGTAGCGCACGCCGCCGTGGATAAGTTTGGTGCTGCGGCCGGAGGTGCCGCTGGCAAAGTCCTGCCCTTCGAGCAGGAGGGTTTTGTAGCCGCGACTCGCCGCCTCCACCGCCGCGCCAAGGCCGGTGGCGCCGCCGCCGATGATGATCATATCCCAGCGCGTGGGTTGGTCGAGTTGTTGTAGTAGGTCTGATCGTTTCATGAATGATTTCCGTTGATTTGCAAGGAGTTAAAATCGGCCCTCATCCGCCCCTGCGGGGCACCTTCTCCCACAGGGAGAAGGGCTGCAAGTGCTTCCCCTCTCCATGAGGGAGAGGGTGGCCGCAGGCCGGGTGAGGGGGGAATCTAGTCGATTGGTTGCTCCCAGTTCTTGCTTCGCTCCAGAGCGCGCTGCCAACGCCCCTGCAAGCGGAGAATCTCTTCCTGCGGCATGGCCGGCTTAAAGGTCTCTTCTGCCTGCCAGAGGGCGGCCAGGGCCTCCCGATCCGGCCAGACACCAACCGCCAGACCGGCGAGGGATGCAGCGCCGAGGGCGGTCGTTTCCATGATTTGCGGCCGCACCACCGGCACGCGCAGAAGGTCGGCCTGAAACTGCATGAGCAGGCGATTGCGGGTGACACCGCCGTCGACGCGCACTTCACGCAACTTTATTCCGGCATCGGCCTCCATGGCAACCAGGAGGTCGGCGCTCTGAAAGGCGATGCTCTCCAGGGTGGCGCGGGCAATATGGCCGGCGGTCGTCCCCCGGCTCAGGCCGACGATGGTGCCGCGGGCATAGGGATCCCAGTGTGGCGCCCCGAGGCCGGCAAAGGCAGGGACAAGGACGACGCCGCCATTATTAGGGACGGACGCGGCAAGGGCTTCGACCTCGCCGGAGCTGCGGATAATGCCGAGACCGTCGCGCAGCCACTGCACGGCTGCCCCGGCGATGAAGACGCTCCCTTCGAGAGCATACTCGGTGACGCCGCCCATCCGCCAGGCAACGGTGGTGAGGAGCTTATTCTGTGACACCACCGGCTGCGTCCCGGTCTGCATGAGCATGAAGCAGCCGGTTCCATAGGTATTCTTCGCCATCCCCGGTTGAAAACAGCCCTGACCGAAGAGCGCGGCCTGCTGGTCGCCGGCGATTCCGGCGATGGGGACGCGGGCGGCCAAGAGCTGACCGGCGGTGTGGCCGTAGATCGCGCTCGAATCGACGACTTCCGGCAGCAGGGCGCGGGGGATGTCGAGGATACGGAGGAGGTCGTCGTCCCAGTCGAGGGTGTGGATGTTGAAGAGGAGGGTGCGCGAGGCATTGCTGACATCGGTGATGTGCAGAGCACCGGCAGAGAGGTTCCAGGCCAGCCAGCTGTCGATGGTGCCGCAGGCGAGTTCGCCGGCAAGAGCGCGCTGCCGGGCGCCGGGGATATGGTCGAGGAGCCAGGCCAGCTTGGTGCCGGAGAAGTAGGGATCGAGGAGAAGGCCGGTCTTTTCAGTGAAGAGCGCTTCCAATCCCTCGCTGCGCAGGCGTTCGCAGAGCGGGGCGGTGCGGCGGTCCTGCCAGACGATGGCATTATGCAGGGGGAGGCCGCTTTTCCTTTCCCAAAGGAGAATAGTTTCGCGCTGGTTGGTGATGCCGATGGCAGCAAGGTCAGCCGGCGTCAGCCCCGCCTGGGCGAGAGCTTCGACGGCGACGCTGAGCTGGCTGCTCCAGATCTCGCGGCCATCATGTTCGACCCAACCCGGCTGCGGAAAGATCTGGGTGAATTCCCGCTGCGCCAGGGCGCGGATCTGGAGATGCTGATCGAAGATGATGGCGCGGGAGCTGGTCGTCCCCTGATCAAGGGCAAGGATGTAAGGCATAACGGCCTCCGGAAATAAGTCGGATAAATCTCCCCCTACATTTAATCGATAATGGCCGGTTATGCAATCGCTGTGCGTTCGCTCGCAGCGCTGATCTGATCCTACCATTTCCTTACACGAATCACATTCACCAGAGCATTGCCATTTACCCGCTATCCCGTGTATTCACCAGTTGCTGTTTCAGCTCTTGCTTTGTCGTCATCCTTCTCACAGGGGGCCAGAGCTGATGGTCTGATTATGAATGGTTAACGTCAAAAAACACCGAATAGCCCCTGGTGATTTCAAGTCAGGGACGGTATTTTCAAGTAAATTCACCGGATTGAAACAATGGAGATCCACGGGACACTTTGCAGGAATAACCTGGCGGACCGGCAATGAGAGAAAAAGGGGCCTCACGAGCCCTGCGTCCAGTCCGTGAAAAGCAATTGACTGCTAAATTCTGGCAGGCGTTTTGCTTAACAGCATTGACAGTGAACAGAAATGAATGACTGACGATGCTTCTTGGGTGTCGTTGGTGGCTTGCGAATGAGAAAGTTTAAACCTTTAATTTATAATTGATTTTTGCGTTTTCGACTTATGTGTCATTTTATTTCAAGAAGGAGAATGACAGTTTTCCCGCTTCATCGATAAGAGCAAAATCAGAGTAATCTGATGACGCATAGCCACGGATCCTACCATTACCAGAGGACCGCCGGGCAGCCGAAAGGAGTGATAATGATGTTACTGACTCATTTTCGGTCTGATCGAAGATGAGTTTTTTTGTTTCTGTGTAACCTTGAATTGTTAATGGAGCCTGTCGCTTAAGATCATTTACCAGACAAAGAAGTACCCACACGAAAGGAGTTCCATCAATGAAAAAGATTCTCGTACTGGCAGCCGCAATCGCATTGGTCTCTTCAACCGCCTTCGCCGCCGGCACCGCCACCTTGAATGTCACCGCAACCGTCACGGCAAGTTGCTCGATCACCGGCGGGACGCTGGCCTTCGGCGCCCTTGATCCTTTGACTGCGCCAGCGGTCGGCCCGATCGCTGCTACCGGTGTCCAAGTGACCTGCAGCAATGGTACACCCTTCACCGTCACCGACGACGCCGCGGGCAAACCCCTGGTCAACGGCGCCAGTACCATCCCCTTTACCTTGGCCCATACCGGCTCAGGAACGGGTACCGGCGCAGCTGTTAACTACGCAATTAACGGTAACATTGCTGGGGATACTTACTCGACCGCTTTGGCCGGGGCCTACACCTCCAACGTGATCCTGACCGTTAACCCCTAAGCTGTCTGCAAATAAACTCCGGGGGGGGGAGCAACTCTCCCCGGAGTCTTTGCGAGTTTATCATCCCCAAGAGAAAGATGATTATGAGAGCGATCCTGGCGAATTTTATGACTGCCTTGATCCTCATATCACTGCCCATGGCGGTGTGGGGGGCCGACATTGGCGCTCTCTCCGTCTCGGCGACGGTCCTCTCCAAAAGCAATTGTCGCTTTACCACCACGACCGGTAACCTGGTCTTCGGGGCGATCGATTCAGGCGGTACAGCCGATGTTACTGCCACCGCGTCTCTCGAATTTCGCTGTAACGGCAGTGCGCCGATAGCGACTTATCTAATCACGGATAATGACGGACTTAATACCAACCGAATGGCGCACACCACCTCTGCCGGAAACTTCCTCCCCTACCAACTGAGCTACACTCCTACCTCGGGCTCCGTACCACGCGGTGACAGACTGGACCTGGTCATCACCGGCACGGTGCGCAGCAGCGACTATCGGGCGGCGATGGCCGGTGCCTATAGTGATACGGTGATTCTGTCGATTCTCCCCTAAAATCCGGGATCGGAGGTTTTTCTTGAATCTTGTTGCTATCCAGACTAAATTGGACCGCATGAACTCCTATCGCCCCCCAATCCTACTCCTTCTGCTCTTCCTTCTTTTTACTTTCTTTCGCCCACACCCTGCCGCAGCAGACGGTTGGCGGGTGATTCCGATTCTGCTCAACTTTGATCAAAAGACCCGCAGCGGTGTGATCACTCTCTATAACGAAGGGGTGAACAAGATCTCCCTGCAGGTTAAATCTTATGTATGGTCTCAGGATAGCGATGGCAAAGATCAGTATCTGGAGGATGCCGAGCTGGTCTTCTTCCCTCGCCTGCTGACGATCGAACCCGGCAAAAGTCAAGTGCTACGGGTCGGCATGCAAATCCCGGCGACCAGTGTGGAAAAGACCTATCGTCTCTTTATCGAAGAGATTCCCGAAGCTCGCAAGGCCGACCAGGGAGCGACAATCGCCATTACTCTCCGCTTCGGCATACCGATCTACGTTGCCCCTCTCAAGGGCGAACCGCGGGGAGAGTTCACCGAAGCGGTTCTGGCCAAGGGGCAGCTATCAACGGTCATTAAAAATACCGGCAACGTCCATTTCCGTATTCAGTCGGTGCAGTTGATCGGTAAAGATGCGAGCGGCGCCGAAGTTCTGCGCCGGCAGATCGACGGCTGGTACCTTTTAAGCGGCGTCTCCCGCCCTTATCTCTTTACCCTGCCGCGGGAAGAATGTCGCCAGGCCGCTACCCTCGAACTTTTGGCAGACACCGATCGTGACGATATTGCTACGGTGGTCAAAGTCGACCCGCAGGCCTGTAACCCCTGAGACTCTTTTGCTCACCCATCCCCGTGCCCCGTTGGCGGGCGGTCGTGGTAAGATACTTGACATTGCAGCGCTTCGTCCTCCTCCTCTTCTTCTTTCTCCTGGCCCCCGCATACCTCCATGCCGAATTAATGGTGATCGAGATCGGCGTGAACGGGGTGACACGGGGTGAGTTCTTTGTGGAACGGGAAAGCTCGGGGAACTTCCTTCTGCCGCTTGCCGATCTCCCCGCTCTGGGGCTGCTGATCGTCCCGCAAGCGACGACGACCATTGACAATACCAGCTACTTTTCCCTGACAGAATTCCCCGAAATCTCCGTTGACTTTGACCAAGGCCAGCTGGCCCTGTCCTTGACTTCGCCGCCGCAGTATCTCCCCGCATCGATCATCGACTTATCTCGTCAACAGCAGAGACAGGTGCACCGGCCTCTGGAGACCAGCGCCTTTATTAATTACCGCCTCGATTTTGCAACCGATTCTCGCATGGGGGAGAGCAGCGGTGGTTTGGCTGGTGAAGTCGGTTTGCGGCGCCGTAATCTTCTTCTTTTGAGCGGGCAACGCTACGGAACTTCTGGCGACGAGTCGCGCTTCGTCCGTCAGATGACCAGTGCCACCTGGGAATGGCGGGACGAATTGCGCCGACTGATCGTCGGCGACGCCATCACCCCGGCGGGGCTCCTCGCCCCCTCAGTGCGCTTCGGCGGGGTGACGGTCAGTCGCAATTTCGATCTCGATCCCGCTTTCATCCAGTATCCCACCTTTGACTATGCCGGGTCGATTGCCGGCCCGGGGGAGATCGATATCTACCAGAACGGCTTCAAGCTGCGCACCGAAAAGCTGCCGCCGGGACCGTTCTACCTCGAAAATCTGACCGGTGCCCCGGGCTATGGTGACATCGAGCTGATACTCCGCGATCAGTTCGGTCGCGAAACCCGATTGATCTCCCCCTATTATCTGACGGATCAACTCCTCAAGCCGGGGCTCCAGGAATACAGCTACAGTGCCGGTCTGCGTCGTGACGGCTACGGCAGCAGCGAAGATCAATACACCTCAGCGCTCCTGCTCGGCATGCATCGCTATGGCTGGAACCGGCGGTTGACGCTCGGCTACTCGTTCCAGGCCGGAGACGGACTGTTCATGGTCACTCCCTCCCTCGATCTCCTCGCCGGGACGAGCGGAATCATCAGTCTGGCGGTGGGGGGAAACACGGGCAATGAGAGTGGCGGCGCCGGACTGCTGCGCTACGCCTTCAACCGCCGCCCCTTCAGCACCAGTGTTGAATATCAGTATTTTTCTGATGGCTGGCAGACATTATCCGAAACGGCAACGACCGGAGTATCGCTGCAACAGCAGATAAGGGGGACGATCGGCTGGGGGAGCCTGGCCGCCGGTTCGTTAACGCTCAATGCGACGCAGCGAAAGTTCTACAACGCAACAACGCAGACCACTTTCGGAGCGATTTATGGCCGCCGCCTGTTTGATCAGGTGAGCTGTAACCTTTTCATTCAGCAGACCCGGGATGAAGGAAGCCATTTGTCGGCCTTCGCCATCCTCACCTATTCACCGCCAGACCATCCCCAGACAGCGCTGCGTTTTGAGAGGCAGCCGGGGAGTACAAGTCAGTCGATCGACGTACAGCGCAACGCCCCCGCCGGTGCCGGATATGGTTATCTGGCAACGGCAGGAGATCGCAGTGGGGACTCCGGCAGTGCGTCATATCTTGACGCATCCGGGGAATATCACAGCCGCTATCTTAACACTTGGGGGCGGGGTTATTTCGAGGGGGGGGACAGCGGCTCGGCCACGGCGTTTTCTCTGGCGACAGCCGGGGCGCTGACCTGGGTTGGCGGGCACTTTGAGCCTTCCCGTCCGGTCGATGACAGCTTTACCCTGGTCCGGGTCGGAACGTTGCCAGAGGTGAAGGTCTATCGCAACGGCGAAGAGGTCGGGCGTACCGACGAGAACGGTCTGGCTCTTATCCCCGGCCTCACTTCTTACTACGACAACCGCATTTCGATTGACGACACCGACATCCCTCTCGATCATCGCATCACCAACGTCGAGTACTACCTCTCTCCCCCGGCACGGAGTGGCTCCTGCGTCGATTTTGCGGTGGTGCGCAGTCAGCCGATCACCGGGCATTTTTATCTCCAGCGGGGCGGGGAACTCCTTCCGGTTGAATATCGCGAGGTAGAACTGAAGAATGCGGCGGGACAAAGTTTGACAATTCCGACCGGCCGCGGTGGAGAATTTTATTTTGCACCCGATGATTTCCTGGTCGGGGGAGAGACAAAACCGATGGTCAACGGGTGCGCCGCCTTGATAAAGCCAAAGGGAGAGGGTGAACTCTCCCCCCGTTACCTTGCCACTTTGCTGGTCGATGACAAAGAACGCACGTTTAACATTGAAGTTCCGCTCAGCGACGCACTCTTTATCGACCTTGGAAAAATCATCGTCGATCTCGATCCGGAGTTATAATCGATCCACTTGATAAAAAGGAGTTCCTCATGCCTGCACTTCGATTATTTATTTTGATGATAGCGGGGTCCTTGAGTCTGATTGCAACTCCCGCCTGGCCCGCGGCGTGCCGGGTCAATGTCACGCCCCTGGTCTTCGGTACTTATGATGTGTTTTTGATGACAGCCAAGTCGGCAACGGCTCAGGTGACGATCATCTGTAACCACAAGGCACCGACGCCGGCCAGCGTTCAACTCACACTCTCCCCCGGCAGTTCCGGTAATTTCGGACAGAGAGGGATGACCGGGAGTGGCGGCGGATTGCCCCTGTACTACAATATTTATACAACCGCCGGATTGTCCGCCGTGCTCGGTGACGGAACCGGAGGTTCAACGAGTCCGACCGCTCTGGTCGACCGGACCGCCCCCTGGGTCGTCACTCTCTATGGCAGTATCCCTGCGCGGCAATCGGTACAGGTCGGCACCTATGCCGATAGTTTGATCGCTACCATCTTGTATTAAAGGCAATTCAATGGAACATCAGCAAAGCAGCAAGGGGCCGGGCAAAAAGCATCAACCCGGCGGAATGATTATCCTCCACGAAGATAAAGAGATTATCGTCGTGGTCAAGCCGGCCGGACTGCTGACGATCGGCACAGACCGGGACAAGACGCGTACTGCTCACTATCTCCTCAACGATTATGTCCGCAAGGGTGATCCCAAGTCGCGCAACCGCGTCTATGTCGTCCATCGTCTCGATCAGGACACCTCCGGCATCCTCCTCTTTGCCAAGAGTGAAGCCGCCAAGATTTTTTTACAGGAGAATTGGGAGAAAACCGAGAAGTATTATCTCGCTATCGTCCACGGTCGTCTGATACCGCCGGAAGGGACAATCTCCTCCTTCCTGACCGAAAATGCGGCCCAGCGCGTCTATTCGACTCCCGACCCTGCTCAGGGGAAGCTCGCAACGACTGAGTACAAAGTGCTGCAGGGTAGCAGAAAAGGATTCAGTCTGGTGGAGATTCATCTCCTCACCGGCCGCAAGCACCAGATTCGCGTCCATTTTGCCGAGAGGGGCCATCCCGTGGTCGGGGATAAAAAGTACAACAACAACGCCCCGGTGGCGAACCGTCTGGCCCTCCATGCCCGTTCCCTGGCCTTCACCCACCCTTTCAACGGTCGGCGCATGATTTTTGACACCGGCATGCCGGAGGATTTTGTCCGGCTCCTGGCCAAACTCTAAAGAGTAAAAAGCCCGCGCTGCGGGCTTTCGAGCTTCTGGCAGGCAATTTCCGGCAGGATGAATTCAGGGACGAGACGACGGCGCCGGGTAAAGGGGGCCGAAGAGTTCGAGATGGGTTAAAAAGAGGCGGGTGTCGAATTCAAGTTGTCCGTAGGCCGGCTCCATGTGTTCGCAGAGCTGATAAAAAGCCTTGTTGTGCTCCTTCTCTTTGAGATGGGCGAGCTCGTGGACCACGATCATCTGCAGAAATTCGCGGGGCGCGATCTTGAAGGCCGGGGCGATTTTGATCTCATGCTTGGCCTTGAGCTTGGCACCCTGTACCCGCGAAACAAAGTAGTGCACCCCGAGGGCGTGATGGAGGAGTTCGATTTTGCCGTCGTAGCCGACCTTGCTCAAGGGCGGCGTGTTGCGCAGAAACTCATTCTTACGGGCGACGGTAAAATCGTAGAGGGCCTTGTCGGTGCGGATGGTGTGCGGCGTCGGATATTTTTCGCGCAGCATCGGTCCGAGGCGTTCCTCGGCGATCAATTGCTCCACCTGTCCGGTCAGTTGCGGCGAATAGCCAACGAGATATTTTAATTTGGGGTGCATGGCTTGACATTCGCTTTCTCATCCAGCACCTGCCGCACCTTTTTCAATAACTCTGTCGGTGAAGCGGGCTTGGCAATCAGGTGGACGCCCTCGGCCAGTGCCGCTTTCTGACGGATGGTCTCCGGGGCATAGCCGCTGGAGAAGATGGCCTTGATGTCGGGGCGGAGCTGGCGGATCTCGTCCAGAGCCTCTTTGCCGTTCATTTTCGGCATGATCATATCGAGGAGGAGCAGGTCGATGGTTTCGTTGAACTCGTTGAATTTGCTCACGGCCTCGGCACCGTTCACCGCCTCGATAATTGTATAGCCGAATTCAGTCAGGACGCTTTTGGTCATTGCCCGCACGTATTCGTCATCCTCGGCTAACAAAATCGTCTCCGTGCCGCCGACGGACGCCTCTTCCGGTGTCTGGAACTCTTCGCTGATTTTCGCAGTGATGAGGGGCAGATAGATCCGGAACGTGGTCCCCATGCCGGGTTCGCTGTAGACATTGATAAAGCCCTCGTGTTGCTGGATGATGCCGTAGGCTACCGCCAGTCCCAGTCCCGTCCCCTTGCCGACTTCCTTGGTGGTGAAGAAGGGTTCGAAAATCCTTTGTCGTGTAGGTTCATCCATGCCGCAGCCGGTATCGGTTACGGTGATCAGGGCGTAAGGTCCGGGCGTGCCGAAATTCTGGGTGGCGACGAATTTTTTACTGAGCACAACCTCTTCCGTTGTCACCGTCAATATCCCGCCGTGCGGCATGGCATCACGGGCATTGGTCGCCAGATTCATCAGTACCTGTTCCAGTTGATAATCGTCCGCCAAAACCGGTAAAGAAGATCTCAGCGGAATGGTTTTAACCTCGATGTCCTCGCCGATGACCCTGCTGAGAAATTTTTCCATTTTGGCGACCACCAGATTCAATTCCACCGGCTTTTTGCTAAAGATCTGTTTTCTGCTGAAGAGGAGCAGATCCTTGGTCAGGTGCGCAGCCCGATCCGAAGCCTCAAGCATATGCTGAACATATTGCCGCTTTGGATCGTCCGGCGTCATCTTCATGAGGGCATAGGTTCCGTAGCCGATGATGGTGGTCAGGATATTGTTGAAATCATGGGCAATGCCGCCGGCCAGCGTGCCAATCGACTCCATCTTCTGGGCGTGATGGAGTTGTGCTTCCAGCTTGCGCTGCTCGGTGAGGTCGCGTTTAATGGCGATAAAGTGCGTGATCTCACCGCTGGCGTCCTTGACCGGGGTGATGGTCTGCCCCTCCGGATAAAGGGTGCCGTCCTTATGCCGGTTGGTGATCTCGCCGCGCCAGACTTTCCCTTCCAGCAGGGTATCCCACAACTCTTTAAAGAACGCCTGGCTATGCACGCCCGACTTGAGCATGTCCCGCGGGTTTGTACCGATGATTTCTGCTTCATTGTATCCGGTCAGAGCGATAAAGGCCGGGTTGACCCACTCAATCGTGCCATTTTTATCAGTAATGACAATGGCATTGGCGGCGGCGTGCAGGGCCGCGCTTTGCAGGCGGAGTTCTTCCTCAACCTCTTTGCGGCTGGTGATGTCGGTAGCGATCTCCAGACGTACCATCCGTCCGTCACTCCAGAGGATCGCCTGATCCCGACAATCGTACCACTTGCCGGTGACCTGGTTGTGGATCTCCGCGTGATGAACTCCTGTCGGCATCCCCTCGGCGGTCAGTAAACGATCGTTGTTGCAGAAGGAACAGGGCCCGATCTGCCCCTCTTGAAGATTTTGCCAGCAAACTTTCCCGGTA
>JAXMLA010000200.1:0-29794 GCA_034370465.1 Desulfuromonadales bacterium | reverse complement strand
GCCATTCACAGTCGGAGATGAAGAGGATGCAGGGCGCTTCATCGATGGCGGCGTCGAAAGCCTCGACCATCTCCGCCCCCTTACCGAGCATCTCCTGGCCGGAGATATAAACGAAGGTGACGCCGGCATCTTTGGCGCAGGCTTCGGCAAGCATGGTGATACCGGTCCCCAAAGGACCCCAGAGCATGACTCCGGCGGGGATGCCGAGATTGTGGCGGAGAATCTCTTCCCGTTTTTTCAGGGGGAGGCAGACCATTTCGCGCAGGGTCTCCTTGACGTCGGCGTAGCCGCCGATGTCGTCCCAGCCGAGCTGCGGTTCACGAAGATCGTAAAAGATCCGACTTAATTTTTTATGCATCAGCGGGGAGTCCAATCATGCGCAGGGAGTTAAGGGAGCCTGTGACCTTTAGCAACCCCCGTGCCATGCGTGCGGGGAGAAGGTCAAAGATCGTTGAGCAGGCGGTAAATCGCTTGTTGCAAATCCCAGACAGCGTCAGCGGCTTCGTCCTGATCGCGTTCTTCGAGGAGGAGGCGGGCGCGGTCGAGTTGGCTGTGGGCTTTGAGCAGCACCGGCGTCAGCTGGGTTTCGAGGCGGATGCGGGGGATTTCGCCGACCTGATCAAGGAGTTCGTAGAGTTGGGTTGCGGCGCCGCCGATGATCTTGCTCTCTGCGGAGAGACCTTCGCTGTCGACGGCGAGGAGGGTCTGGCAGGCTTCAAGGTCGGCAACAATCTGCCGATAACGATCAGAAATAGTCATGATTTCTCCTGAAAAGGCCGTTCCGGTCGGGTTGGGGGCGGTCTTTTTTCCATTTTTAGATGGCGGCAGTATAAAGAAAAGGCGTCGATTCGTCCAGCAGGGAAACGGCTTTTAACGCGCGACAAGAATCCCGAGCCTTGATCATTGTATAAGCGATTGCAATTGGCGAAATGACAAGGTAATTTGTCCAGCGGCAGGTCGAAAATGAATCAAGGGAGAGCAGCGATGCGGCAAGTGCGGATTATCGGGAAAGCGGAATCTCTTCCCTTGGGGAAGATCGTTTGTGTTGCGCGCAATTACGCCGAGCATATCCGTGAACTCGGCAATGAAGTCCCGGATCGTCCGGTCTTCTTCATGAAACCGGCGAGCAGTGTCATCGGCGCCGGGGGGACGATCGTCATTCCGGCGTATTCGCAGGACTGTCAGCACGAAGTCGAGCTCGCTGTCGTCATCGGCCGCACCATCAAGGGGATTTCCGCCGCTGAAGCGCTGAGTGCGGTGGCCGGCTACGGCGTTGCCATCGATCTGACCCTGCGTGATGTCCAGAACGAATTGAAGAGCAAGGGCCTCCCCTGGGAGATTGCCAAAGCTTTCGACACCGCCTGCCCCCTCTCCGACTTTGTCGCCGCGGCAACGGTCTCTGACCCCCAGAATCTCTCGATCTCGCTGCAGGTCAACGGTGCTGTGCGGCAGGATGCTTCGACGGCGCTGATGCTCCGCCCCCTCCCCGAGTTGATCGCAGCAATCTCCGCCATCTTCACCTTGGAGCCCGGCGATATTATCCTCACCGGCACCCCGGCCGGAGTCAGTCGCCTGCACTCCGGGGATCAAGTCATTGCCACGATCAGTGAAGTCGGCAGCCTCACCGTTACTGTCGCCTGAGGGCGGACAAGGACCTTTCATGTCACTCCTGTATGCCCTTGATCTCATCGGTACCGCTGCTTTTGCCGCCTCCGGCGCCTGGGCGGGGATCCGCCGGCAGATGGATCTCCTCGGCGTTATCGTCCTCGGTCTGGTGACCGCCACCGGCGGCGGCACCCTGCGGGATATCCTCCTTGGCGATCTCCCCCCCTTCTCCCTCAAAGACGAAACCTATCTGTATACCTCGATCGTTGTCGCGCTGGCCGTCTTTGTCGGTCATCGTCATTTTGAGCGCCTCCATCATCCCCTCCTTTATTTCGATGCCATCGGTCTCGGCACCTTTGTCGTCATCGGCACCGGCAAGGCGCTGGCGATGCAGGCCGGTCCGCTCACCGCCATCCTCATGGGGGTGGCGACGGCCACCGCCGGCGGAATGGTGCGCGATGTCCTCTCCGGGCAGGTCCCTCTGGTTCTGCAGCGGGAAGTTTATGCGTCCGCCTGTATCGCCGGCGGTGCCATTCTCGTGGTGCTGCATCACACCGCTGTCCCGCCGACGGTCGCTATTATCGTCGCCGCCACGGTCACCATCGCCATCCGCCTGCTGGCGATCTGGCGTAACTGGCAACTGCCGCGGGTCACGGATCGCGCTGTTGATGGAAAGTAGTCTGGCGCCGCTGTCCGGCGGTTGACCTGGTTACCGGGCTGCCGTATGATGCGGCCGGAAAAATCTAAAGGAGATGCCCCGATGGCGTACAATTTGAAAAATCAGTTATGGCAGACCGGTGCCCTTGAGTGGTGGGCGGTGATAGACGGCGAAGATCACTATCTCGGCAGCCGTGAATTCCCCCTCCCTCCGGAGGAAGGGGATGAATGGACCGTTCGCGCCACGGGGGATCGTTTTTGCATTCGCGGCGGCGAGATCGTCTTTCTCGGCAAGGGTGAGCCGCAGGTCTTTCCCTGGTAATGTCCGGATTTTGAGTTAGTAGGAGGTTTGAACTCATGGCGATTACACTGCTCGACATGTTGCTGAATGCTGAAATGGTCACTCCGGCGCAAATTGACGATGCGTTGCAAAATCGCGTCTTCTTTGGCGGCAAAATCGGTACAAGTCTGGTTGAACTCGGCTTTCTCCGTGAAGAAGATCTGGCGCAATTCCTCGGTCGCAAACTGATGGTCCCCTATATTGCTCCTGAGGCACTTCTGCATATCCCGGCCGAGACGATCGCCCTGATCCCTGAGGAGATGGCTCTCAAGTACCGGGTCATCCCTCTCGAACTCAAGCAGCGGCGGTTGTCGCTGGTCATGTCCGATCCGGCCGATCTGGCGGCCGTCGACGAGATCAGCTTTATCACCGGTTACGTCATCAAGCCGATGATTGCCCCGGAATTCCGTCTGCTGCAAGCGCTCAATCTTTATTACGGCCTGCAGATCAGCACGCGTTTCCAGCAGATTATCGATCGCCTGCATACCGAGACCGTGGCATCGAGCTGGGTCGAGCCAGTCAAGGCTGTCGCCCCGCCGGTTGAGGATGCACCGGTCGTTCTGGCGCCGGAAAGCGAGATCGACGATGCGATGGTTGTCGATCTTGATGAGGTTGAAGAGCTTGATGAGGATGAGGTATGGCGGCCGATCGATGCGGCGGTCGCCGGACTGGCCCCTGCCCCTGACAACCTGCCTGCCGAGGACGCTTGGGCCGAGAAAGTGCAGCATTATGCCATCGGCGAAATTTCCCGGCGTCTCGCTTATGTTGAAGATCGCGAAGAGATTGCCGCGGCTGTTCTGGAATCTTTGTCAACGGAGTTCAGGCGCGCCGCCCTCTTTATTGTCCGCGGTGATAATGCTTCCGGCTGGCGGGCGCTTCAGGGCGGTGTCGATATCCCCGATTTTGAGAAGGTGCATATCCCCTTTGCCCGCCCCTCAGTCCTGAAGACCGTCGCCGAAGGAAAGAGCTTCTACCTCGGGCCCTTGACGACCAATCCCCTTAATCAGCGCATCCTTGCCGCTCTTGGCGGTACCTCCTCGGCATCGGCGCTGGTCATGCCGGTGGTCGTCTTCGGCCGGGTCGTCGATATCCTTTATCTTGAAGGGGGCGAAGGCGATCTCGCCGACAGCCTCCCCGAAGTGCAGCGGCTGCTCAATAAAGCTGCGCTCGCCTTTGAGATTCTCATTTGCCGCGACAAAATCCTGCTGGGATAGGACAAAATAAAGTTGTTAATGCAGATATTGCCGGATTCCGTCGTTAAAAGGGGTCAGTTCGATGGCGAAGGTCTCGGCCCAGGGCTGCGGATCGCAGACGTTCCCTTCGAGGAGCATGGTCAGCTGGCCGCTGGTAATCGGGAAGAAGCTCATCCCTTCGAGGAGGGCGGAGAGGCTGCGCATCATCAGGACCGGCTGGTGAATGCGGGTGACGCCGCTGCGGCCGAGGGCGCGGGCGATCTCGTCGAGGAGTTGGTTGTAGGTCAAGGTCTGCGGGCCGGCGCAGTGATAGATTTCGCCGATACTTTCCGGTTGGGTCAGGGAGCGGACAAAACCGGTAGCGACATTGCCGACCGCCACCGGGGTCATCTGGTATTCGCCGTCGCCGATCACCGGCACGATCGGGGTGCGGCGGATGATGGCAGCGAGCATGTTCACGAAGGCGTCACCAGGTCCGAAGATCAGCGAGGGGCGGAAGATGGTGGCGTCGAGGCCGGCGGCGCGCACCAGCTCTTCAGCGGCCCATTTGGTTTTGTGATATTCCGCCACGCCATCCGGGCGGGTGCCGTTGGCGCTCATGTGCAGATAGCGGCGGATCCCCTGCTCCCTGGCGGCGGCGAGGATGTTGCGGGTGGCATCGACGTGCAGACGCTGAAAGGTGACCCCTTTATCGGGGACTTCGCGGATGATGCCGATGAGATGGATGATCGCATCGCATCCCGCCAGTGCCCCCGACAAGGTCTCCGCCTGGGTCGCGTCCCCCGGCCAGAGCTCAAGCTGTGGAGTCGATACAGACGCCTTTTTGCTATGCACCAGCGAACGCACCGTATGTCCTGCCGCCAGCAATTGGCGAATAATTTCGCTGCCGACAAAGCCACTCCCACCGGTAACAAAGACCTTCATCGTGACCTCCTCAGATAACCGTTGATTTTCATGAGAAACTTTACCACATATTTTATGAAACGTAGGAGCAGGCTCTAGCCTGCAATGATCGCGAGCTGGAGCTCGCTCCTACATCCTCATGTCTAAAAGCGCGCGGAAATCCTGCAAAGTACGAGCCCGGCGCAGCTGCTGTGCCAGGGGGAGGAGGTGCTGGGCGGTGACAAAGGCCGGTACCTCTTTGAGTTTGCAAAGGATCTGCTGCTCGCCGCAGAAGAGAAGCTGGTAGCGTTCGAGCAGATCACCCAGGTAGTCAACAAACTCTCCGCGCAATTGCTGTGGCGTCGGGCTCTCCGGTCCTATGCCGCGCAGGCGGGTAAAGAGGTGCGGATCGGCAATGGCGCCGCGGCCGAGCATCAGGCCGCCGGCTTTTGTGCTCTGAAGAATCTCCCGTCCCTGCGCGGCGGCAATGATATCGCCGTTGGCGATGACCGGCAATGGAGTCTCCTGCACGACTCGGGCGGTGATGGTGTGATCGGCGTTTCCGTTATACTTCTGGACAACGGTGCGCGGATGGAGAACGAGAAAGTCGACCTGCGCGGTCTCGAAGAGGGGGAGGAGGGAAAAGATCTGCTCCGGGTCGTCATAGCCGGCGCGGATCTTGATCGAGAAGGAGCCGCTGATCACCCCGCGCAGGGCAAAGATGAGCTCGGGAAGGAGCTCCGGGCGGCTGAGGAGGGCGCCGCCGGAAAGGCCGGTCGTATGGCGGCCAAAAGGGCAGCCGAGGTTGAAGTTGAGGTGGCGGGCGCCGGCGGCCTGCGCTGTCTGTGCCGCTAACACCAACACGTCCGTTCGGTGGCCGATGAGCTGGGCGACGAGGGGCACATCGCCATGCGTTGCGCCGGCCTCGCGGCGGTCCGCCGCCGACAGGGCCTTGGCCCCTTGATTGCGCGCCTGCATGAATTCGGTAAAGACCGTATCGGGACGGACGCGGTCGATAAAGCAGGCCCGCAGGGCGCGGTTGGTCACTCCTTGTAGCGGTGCGAGCATCAACGGCGTCGTGCCGGTCCTCCAGGGGAGTTCAGCGCGGGATCGATCTGAAGAGGTATTCAAGTCCATTAACCTTGATTTCGTAGACTTCCTGTAGCATGCGGCCGAGTTCTCCACCCGGCAGTTCCTGCCCGGCCAGCCAGACCACATAAGGTTCGGGAAGATCGACCAGGGGGGTGCCGGCATAGCGGCCAAAGGGCATCTTCGTTCGTACCAGTCGCAACAGGGCATCTTGGGCCGGGGTCACCTCCGTGCTCATCATGCGACCACCGTGACCGTATGGCCGTTGCATTCGACGATCTGCCCTGGATGGATTTTACAGCGTTTGCGCAGTTCCACGCTGCCATCGACGCTGACCAGTCCCTCCGCAATCATCATCTTGGCTTCGCCGCCGCTCAGGGCCATTGCGGTGATCTTCAGCAGTTTATGCAGTTCGATAAATTCGTGCCCGGCCAGAGCAAATTCTTCCATCCATCTGTCCTTTGTACGATCCTGATAAATTTTTTTGTAACCTACCTGTTATCACTCGCTGCTGGCAAGAGGAAACCGGGGTAGCGTTTTCCTGAAACTGGCCGCATCCTGGCATTGGCCTGGGACAAGAAAGAGGATTACGGTCGGATGCGCGTTTATGCTACTCTCGTGAGCGGCCGGGAGCTTTGCAACCGGGAATTAATTTGCATTGTTGAGCAGGGAGGACAGGCAGAATGGAAACGGCACGTTACCGCATCGTCTTTCGCGGCGAGATCGGGCTCGGCTACAATCTGGATGAAATCCGGGAAAATCTCCTTCGTCTCACCCGCTGGGACGAGAAAAAGATCGAGCAGCTCCTTTCCAGCAGTCACTGCATCATCAAGAGTGATCTCGATGCCGCGACCGCCGAACGGATGCTCAATTCGTTGAACAACACCGGGATTATCTGCCGCAAAGAAGCGGTCGCCACCGTCAATCACGAGAATTATTCAGCCGCTGTTGCGGCAACGATCGCTGTTGTCGGGCGCGAAGCTCCTGACCCGGAAGATGCGAACAAGTCATGCCCCAAGTGTGGTCACCCCCGGGATAGCGGCGAAAGCTGCTCCACCTGCGGGATTATCTTTGCTCGATTTGCTCAAACCCGTCCGGTCGCCGCGAGCGAAGCAGTGGCTCCTCCTTCGCCGCTCTCCGCGCAGGCAGTGAGGCTGCAGCGCAGCGTCAAGCGCCGCAATGATCCTTTGTCCCGCCTGGAAGAGGGTCACCCGCTCGGCTATTATTTGGCTAAGCTTTTTCTGGTCGTTGCCGGGGCGCTGTTACTGCGGACCCTCTACGCCGCCGATCTCACCCTGCTTATTCTTCTCCTTTTGCCCCTCGGCTTTGCCCTTTATCTCGGGGCTCTCAGTGCTGTCGTCGACCGGTCCTTCGCCGAACTCCTGAACGAGCATTCTTCCCTGCTCCCGCTGCCGTTTGCTGCCCCGGAAGAGCGCGAGGCCCCTCTCCCTTTTGCCACCTACGGGTTGCTGCTTCTTCATTTTATTCTTTATCTCGGCGTGCAATTGCGCACCCCGGTTGAAATTTTGCAGCAGAATTGGTTCTTCCCCCCCCTTGACAGCAGCGCTGCCCATCTTGTGGTCAGTGCTCTGGCCTCCCTCTTTTTCCATGGCAGCGGCTGGGCTTTTCTCGGTGGACTCTTCTTCCTCTGGGTCATCGGCGCCACCCTGGAGAAGCGCATCGGCAGTGGACTCCTCTTCGGATTCTATCTTGTCGGTGGTCTGCTCGCCACTGCTCTCGGTGTCGGTGTGCAGCGACTCCTCCCCGGCGTCACGGTGCCGATCATCGGCAGCGGCGGCGCCCTTGCCGCTCTCCTTGGGGTCTTTGCCATTTGCAGCCATCGGCGCATTATGACTTTTCCTCTCCCCTTCGGCAGGCTTGAATCTCTCTTTGTCGGCAGCCCCGGTCAGGTGCGCTGGAGTTCTCTCCTCGTTGTCGGCCTCTTCGTTGTTGCCGATTTGGGCGCTCCGGCCGAGATGGCCAGCGCCGGGCACAGCTTTCTCGGTCCGGTGATTCTTCTCGGGGGTTTTCTTGCCGGCCTGGCGGGGGCTTATGCTCTTGGCCTCGACAGCAAAGCCGGAGAAGATGAGGAGGAAACTCTCGTCGGCAGCCCGGTCTTTGCGGTGAAAGAGGAAACGTTGCGCCAACGGCTCGCCGTTAATCCAGACAATCCTGATCTTCTCGTCCAGTTAGCCCGGGTTGTTTCTAGCGAAAAGCTCAGTGATGAAGGACGACAACTCTATCGTCGTGCCATTATCGGCCGGATTTCCAGTAAACCGAAGGAGGCGACCGAGATCTATCGTGAATTCAATCGCCGTCATCAGGAAGTTTTCGAGCCGAAATTGACTCTGCGCCTGGCCAGTCTCTATCTGCGGCAGGGGGATACCGGGATGGCCGCGAGCGTCCTTTCTTCCGTGTGTGATGATGAGCGCACGACGCCGGCGGAGCTGGAAAAAGCCCTTTACCAGTATGCGGTGACGCTTGCCAAGCTCGGAGAGATCGATGCGGCCCAGATGGTGCTGCAACGTTTCTCCCAGACCTTTGCTGAATCATCGCTGCTGCCCAAGTTGCGCGAAGTCGTTTACGACGCGGCGCAGGGGGACCCCGGGATAAGAAAATAAATCACTTTATCTCTTGTGCAATATATTTCATCTGGTAAATTGTTAATGATTTTAAACGCGCTTCGCATTTTAACTCACAAATTTAACTAGGAGGTCCCACCATGAAAAAAGCTTTGACCCTGCTGAGCGTAGTAACAGCGAGTGCCCTCACCCTCAGCGGCTGCTGCTTCTTTATGAGCCCGCCGCCCGAACCGGTGAAAGCGGCTCCGGAGCCTGTCAAGGCAGCCATTGTTGCCCCGGCTCCTGAGCCCGCCCCTGTCGCCATCGTCCCGGTCCCGGTGCCGGTGCCGGTGCCGGTGCCGGTTGACAGCGACAAAGATGGCGTTATTGACGAAAATGACAAATGCCCGGGGACCGCGGCAGGTGTGGCTGTTGATGCGAACGGTTGCCCCCTTGACAGCGATAGGGACGGAGTGATCGACAGTCTTGATCAGTGCCCGAATACCCGATTCGGCCTGGCGGTCGACAGCAAGGGCTGCCCGCCGCCGATTGAAGAAAATGTCAAGATTGCCATTGGCGCACTCTTCGCGACCGGTAAAGCCGACATCAGAGAAGACTCCGTCGAAGACATTAAAAAACTCGCTGACTTCATGCAGACTTATCCGACAACCACGACGGTTATCGAAGGTCATACCGATAGTGTCGGTTCTGCTGCCATGAACAAAGCACTTTCCCAGCGGCGTGCCGACGCGGTTCGTGATTACCTGATCAAGAACTATAATATTGCTCCCAACCGGATCAAAGCAGTCGGTTATGGTCCTGACCGGCCGGTTGCCGATAACGCCACGGCTCAAGGGCGGCAGCAGAACCGGCGGATCGAAGCGGCGATAGACGTCGTCATCGTCACCCCCCAGCAATAAGCAGGAATCCTTCGTCTGACAACAACGCCTCCGACATGAACTTGTCGGAGGCGTTGTTTTTTTATTCCTGGGGCACATACAATTCAGAGATTAGAGTTCCGAGGTGCAGTTGGGGCAGCGGGTGGCTTGCAGAGCAATAGTCGAAAAACACCGGGGGCAGTCCTTGGTGGTCACTTCCACCTGAATCTCCTCCTTCTTTCTGAATCGGTTCATCTGTTTGATGACCAGGAAGATGGCAAGGGCGATAATGACGAAGTCGAGCACTGTGTTGATGAAGAGGCCATAGTTTATCGTCACCGCCTCTGCCGCGACGGTCTTTTCCCGCAGGACTATGGACAGTTTCGAAAAGTCGACATTACCGAGGATCAGGCCAATCGGCGGCATAATCACGTCACTGACCAGCGAGCTGACGATCTTGCCAAAAGCCCCACCGATGACGATACCGACGGCCATGTCGACGACATTGCCGCGCATGGCAAATTCCTTGAACTCTTTGGTCATGGACATGCGATTTCTCCTTTGGATGGATTGAGTTGGTTGTCCTGAAAAATGCATTAAAATTATTTATACCCTTATCAGCTCACTGTCAATAATGGGTTAAAATTATATTGCTGAACCGAGTTGACTTTGACTCTGGAGAGTTATAACTTCGTCCCCTCTGCAATCTTAAGTGGAACTGTTTTCGTTGTACGGCTATGGAGGCGTCTATGGAGTCGATGGGGTGGGGCATGAGGCGGATCTTCTCAGGTTTGGTCATAGGTTTGCTGCTGGCCTGTATCAGCGGTTGTCAGCGCGAAGAGGAACCAGTCAAGGTCAAGTTGAGTGAGCGTACCGTGATCACGGACGGCAGTCCGGGGACCGAGATGCAGAAACCCTTGATCGTCAGTGTCGGTGCGATGATCACCCCCCAGGCCGGTTACGGCTACTACCGCCAGTTGATTGACTATCTGTCCCAGCGTCTGGGACGAAAGATCGATCCGATCGATCCTGGCAACTACGCCAAGACCAATCGCCTCCTTGAGACCGGTGAAGCGGATTTTGCCTTTGTCTGCGGCGGTCCCTATGTCAGTGGTCACGACCGCTTTGGCCTTGAGCTTTTGGTCGCGCCGGTGGTTAATGGCAAACCAGTCTACTACTCCTACCTGATCGTTCCGCTGGAGAGCACGGCGCGCCAGCTCTCCGATCTGCGCGGCAAAAGCTTTGCCTTCACCGATCCCCAGTCCAACACCGGAAAACTGGTGCCGACAGCGATGCTGGCCCGTCTCGGCCAGATCCCGGAGCAATTCTTCAGTTCGACCACCTACACTTATGGACATGACCGCTCCATTCAGGCTGTGGCGGATCAGATCGTCGATGGCGCTGCCGTCGATAGTTTGATCTGGGACTATCTTGCCGCCACCCAACCCGCCTTGACCGCCAAGACCCGGATTATCGACCGGAGCGAGCCCTTCGGCATCCCGCCGGTGGTGACTTCGCCGCACTTTCCCCCTGAATTGCGAAAAGCGTTACAGCGAGTTTTGCTGACCATGCACGAAGACCCGCGCGGGTTTGAGATCCTCAAAGGGATGAATATTGAACGCTTCGTTCTGATTGACGACAGTGCCTACGACGGTATCCGGCGGTTGGAAGGCGATGTCCAGTCCCCGGCGGCAAGCAAATGAGGCTGCAACTCAAAATTATCCTCGCCCTCGGCGTCCTCCTGACCCTCGTCGCGACCGCCAGCATTCTGTACGTCAAACTGTACTTTTCCGATCAGTTGCGCGGGGAACTTGAAAAGCGCGGAGTCTCGATCGCGCGCCATCTTGCGCAATACTCCACCACCAATCTCCTGGCTCGCGATCGGCTCGCGCTGAAGATGATGGCTGTGACCCAGGCTCAGAGCGAAGCCGATATCGTCTACATCTTTTTCGTCGATGCCCGCGGCTCGACGGTCCTTGCCCACACCTTCGGCGAAAGTTTTCCTGAGTCTCTGCTCGCCGCTAATCCTCTTCCCGTCGGCCAGGAATACAGCATCCGCTACCTGGAAGCGGAGGAGGGAGCGCTTTACGATATCGCCATGCAGGTTGAAATGGGCGGGTTGGGACAGGTGCGGGTGGGCCTGTCCGCCGCGCCGATCAGCGCTGCGGTCAATCAACTCAGCGGTGGAATTCTTCTGGTGATCGTCCTCTTTGGCGGGGTCGCGCTGCTGTTCAGTCTGCCCTTGTCGGCAAGTATCACGCGTCCGGTCAAAAATTTGATGATTTCAGCCGAAGCGGTGGCCAAAGGAGACTTTGAGCGACAGGTGTCGATCGCTTCCGGTGATGAACTCGGCCAGTTGGGAGAATCCTTTAACCGCATGGTCGATCGTCTCAAGGCGTCACATCACGAATTGCGCGAGCGCAATAGCGAATTGGCGGAGGAGGTTTCGCGCCGTCGGGACGCCGAGTCGAAGCTTGCCGAGCAATTGAGTCTGCTCTCCATCCTGCTCGATGAAATTCCCCTTCCGGTCTTCTTTAAGGACACAGGTGGTCTCTACCGCGGTTGTAACCGGGCCTTCGAAACTTTTGTCGGGATCACGCGCAACGAACTCTGCGGACAGACCGCCGCTACCTTGTTGCCTCCCGAAGAGGCCGCTGTCCACACCCAAGCCGATAACAAACTCTTTGATCACCCCGGCAGCTGCCGCTACGAATACCTCTTCACCAATCTTCAGGGGCTGCGCCGCGAAGTTATCTTTCAGAAGGCCACTTACAATCTCCCCTCCGGGGAGTTGGCAGGGATGGTCGGGATCATGGTCGATGTCACCGGCGAGCGGGAAGTCGACCGGATGCGCAACGACTTTGTATCGACGATGGCGCACGAATTTCAGACCCCATTGACCGCCATTCTCGGTTTTTGCGAACTGTTGCTGGGGAGCGAGGACCTCCCCGTCGATCAGCGAAATTACATCAATATCATTAACGAACGGGCCGAGCACCTGTCGCGCCTGGTGGATCGTTCTCTGGATGTCAATCGCATCGACAGCGGCAGCCCCATACCCCTTGATCTCCATCTCTGTTATCCAGATCAATTGCTCCGCCAGATTTTGCAGAGTTATATGGGCAAGGGGAGCGGCTATCGCTTTGAACTTCATCTCCCGTCGCAGCCGCCGGCGATTCTGGCAGACGAGGTCAGATTGACTCAGGTCATCGAAAACCTGCTCAGTAACGCCATCAAGTATTCACCTCAGCGGACATTGATTCGCATGGATGGGAGCGTGCAGGACGGTTATTTCGTGGTGACGGTGACCGACCAGGGGCCGGGGCTGACGGATCAACAACGCGCGCAGATCTTTGATAAATTTTACCGGGTGGACAGCTCCAATCGTGCGCCGTCCGGGACCGGTCTGGGGTTGTACATCTCGCGAGCGATTGTCGATGCCCATGGCGGGACGCTTGAAGTCGAGAATGCCCCGGAAGGGGGGAGCTCTTTCATTGTTTCCATCCCTCTTGCCCCTGTTGATAATTAATGGCAGATCGCAAGTCACCCTGCATCAGGCAATAAAAATGGGTTAGCGAAAAGTCGCTAACCCATTGAAATTTGGTGGAGCTGAGCGGGATCGAACCGCTGGCCTATGCATTGCGAACGCATCGCTCTCCCAACTGAGCTACAGCCCCAAACGCGAGCTAAGGTACACAAAGACCTTTCTGCTGTCAATCGAAAGAGACGGCGATTGACTCTTTTGCCGCCATCTGCTACAAATTTTTACTTCAATCGTACGGTGCCCGTTCGCACGGGAGAATAGGGAAGAGGGCGCAATTCCCTCGCTGCCCCGCAACGCCCCCCGAACGAAATCTCGTGTCGGGTTTTTTGTTGCCGCGCCGTAATGCCGCAAGGATGAAGCCATGGTTCCAGGGCGTTTGCAGGTCTATACCGGCAATGGTAAAGGGAAGACGACCGCCGCGGCCGGTCTCGCCGCTCGCGCCCTCGGGCACGGCTGGCGCGTCCTCTGGGTGCGGATGCTCAAGCCGGCGACCCTGCCGGGAGGCGAATTGACCAGCCTTAGTCTTCTCCCCGGTTTTGAACTTTTGGATGCCGGGATCGGCGTCATCGCCGGTGCTGCTCCGGACGAAGAAGTCGCGGCGAGTGTGCAGCGGGTCTTTGCTGCGGCAAGGCAGCGGATTGCGACCGGCGATTACAATCTGGTGATCTTCGATGAAATCAACGGCGCGGTGCGCCGTAATGCCTTGCCCCTTGCTGAACTCCTCGATCTCCTCGATCAGCGGCCGGCGGCTCTGGAGATTGTCCTCACCGGGCGCGACCCCCATCCGCAACTTCTCCTTCGCGCTGATCTGGTGACGGAGATGGCGGCGATCAAACATCCCTTGGCGCAGGGAATTGCTGCCCGGCGCGGAATCGAATACTGACGATGGCGGAACTGATCCTGATCACCGGCGGCACCCGCTCCGGCAAAAGTGCCTTTGCCCAGCGCTGCGCCGAAGTCCATGCCGGCCCCCTCCTTTACGTCGCTACGGCGACGGTTGCGGATAGCGAAATGGCGGTCCGCATTGCCCGCCATCAGCAGGCCCGGGGGGAACGCTGGAATCTTCTCGAAGAACCGTGCGATCTCTGCGGCCGTTTGCCGATGGCCGCGGCCGGGCAGGGGGCGATCCTCCTCGATTGCGTGACCCTGTGGATCACCAATCTCCTCTTTGCCCACAACGAAGAAACGACACTTGTTCTGGCCGAAGTCCGGCGTTTTATCGCTTGCCTTGCCACCATCGATGGCCCGGTTTATCTCGTGACCAATGAAGTCGGCGGCGGCATTGTTCCGGAGAATCGCCTTGCCCGGCTCTTTCGTGACCTCGCCGGAGAAGTCAATCAAGAACTGGCAGCGGCGGCCAACAGCGCCTGGCTGGTCGTGGCCGGCTTGCCGCTGCGCCTGAAGTAATTATCCCCTCCTAAGGATCTGACTGATGAACCCCCATTCCCTGCAAGCCGTCCTCAATAGTATCAAACCGGTCGATAAAACCATGATCGCCGAAGTGCAGGCCCGTCTCAACTGTCAGGCCAAACCGAAAGGCTCTCTTGGCCGTCTCGAAGAGTTTGCGCGCCGCTTTGTCGCCATCACCGGCCGGGAAGAGATCCGCAAGAAGGTCGTCTTTACCTTTGCCGGCGATCACGGCATCACCGAGGAGGGGGTCAGTGCTTTTCCCAAAGAGGTGACGCCGCAGATGGTCCTCAACTTTGTTAGCGGCGGCGCCGCGATCAACGCCCTCGCCAACCATGCCGGCGCCGAAGTGATCGTTGTCGATATCGGGGTCGATTATGATTTTGCGCCGATCGCCGGACTCCTCAACAGGAAGATCGCGAAAGGGACGGCCAACTTTGCCAAGGGGCCGGCGATGAGCCGCAAAGAGGCGATTTCCGCTCTGGAAGCAGGGATTGAACTCGCCTTTTCGAGCCGTGATGCCGGCATCGACCTCCTCGGTACCGGCGACATGGGGATCGGTAATACCACCCCGTCGGCCGCGATTGCGGCGCTCCTCACCGGGCGGACGGTAGAGCAGGTGACCTTTCGCGGCACCGGCATCGACGACCCGACCCTCGCCCACAAGATCGCGGTGATCAAAGCGGGGATCGCCCTTAATCAACCGGACAAAAACGATCCCATCGATGTCCTTGCCAAGGTCGGCGGTTTTGAAATCGGCGGTATCGCCGGTTTGATCCTTGGTGCCGCGGCAGTGCGGATTCCGGTGGTGGTCGACGGTTTCATCTCCACCGCCGGCGCCATCATCGCTTCGGAACTCCATCCTTACGTCAAGGATTACATCTTCTGCGCCCATCAGTCGGTGGAGATCGGCCATCGTCACATGCTGGAGATGCTCGGACAGAAGCCGATGCTCGATCTGGAGATGCGCCTCGGCGAAGGGACCGGTGCGGTCCTGGCGATGACCTTGATCGAAGCGTCGCTGCGCGCTCTGCGGGAAATTCGCACCTTTGAAGAGGTCGGCGTCAGCAAGGCCCGCAAATAATGAAAGGGACGCTCGGCGAGCTGCGCCAGGCCCTGCTCTTTCTCACGGTTCTGCCACTGACGGCGGCAGCGGGGAGTGCGCAGCAACTCGGCCGGTCGATGGCTTACTTTCCGCTGGTCGGTTTGGGTCTCGGACTCCTGCTGGCGGGCGTTCACCAACTGTTGCTGCTCATCTTTCCCCCAGCGGTCGGCGCCCTCCTGGTTCTGTTGCTGCTGATCTACGCTACCGGTGCCCTCCATCTCGATGGTGTCGCCGATACTGCCGACGGCATGTACGGCATCCGCGACCGCGCCAGTCGGCTGCGGATCATGAAGGACAGCCGGGTCGGGGCGATGGGGGTGGTGGCCCTCCTTTGCCTCCTCCTGCTGAAAGTCGTGAGCCTGACCGCTATTCCGCCCGCAGTGCGCTGGCAGGTGCTGATCGCGCTGCCGGTCGTCGGTCGCTGGATGATGGTGGCGTTGGCGGTTCTGGCCCCCTATGCCCGCAGCGAAGGCGGAACCGGCAGCGTCTTTGTCGAAGGGGTGGGCCGCCGCGAACTCATGCTCGCGACGCTGATCCTCGCCACTGTCCTGCTGGGTCTCTTCCAGCTCTGGGGATTGACCCTCCTCGCCGCCCTGATTCTCGCCGTCATCGCCATTGAACGCTACTTTAGGGTACGCTTGGGCGGGGTCACCGGCGATATTCTCGGGGCGGTCTGCGAATGGAGTGAAGCACTCTTTCTCCTCCTTGCTTCAGCCGCATACTTTCACCGCTAACCCCAGGAGAGCAACGCATGCAAAGAACCCGGATCTATCTGATGCGCCATGGGCAGGTGGCAGGCTATGAAGAGAAGCGCTATAACGGTCATGCCGATGTCCCCTTGACCCTGGAAGGGGAGGCGCAATTCGGCCTGCTGCAATTGCGTTTGAAGAAGAAGGCGATCAGCGCGGTCTACAGCAGCGATCTGAGTCGCTGTCTGCACGGCGCCCGCCTTCTCGCCGCCAGTCATGATCTTGAGGTGCAGAGCGATGCGCAGCTGCGCGAGCTCAATATCGGCAATTGGGAAGGGAAGACCTGGGCGGAGCTGCAGGGGCTTTATCCGCAAGAGTGGCAGGCGCGGCTGGATGATATCGTCAACTACCGGGTGCCGCAGGGAGAGAGTCTCAGCGATCTGGCGGATCGCGTTCGGCCGGTGATCGCTCGCATCGCCGCCGCCCATCGTGGCGAAGAGGTGGTGGTAGTCGCCCATGGCGGCACCAATCGAATTATCCTCCTCGATGCCATCGGCGCCCCGCTTTCCTGCCTCTTCGCCATCGATCAGAGTTTCGGCTGTCTCAATATCATCGATTACTACGCTGACGGCCATGCGGTCGTACAACTGTTGAACGGCTGAACCATGCAGACTTTCGTCATCGCCGCCCCGGCATCAGGGAGTGGCAAGACCACCATCACCCTCGCCCTCCTTGCGGCGCTGCGTCGGCGCGGTCTGGAGGTGGCGCCCTTCAAGGTCGGGCCGGACTTCATCGATCCTGGTCATCATGCCGCCGCCAGTGGTCGGCCTTCCCGTAATCTTGATCCCTGGATGTGCGGTGAAGACGGAGTGCAACGCAGCTTTGCACTTGGCGGTGCCGGCACTGATGTGGCGGTGGTTGAAGGGGTGATGGGGCTCTTTGATGGCGCCGAGGGGGGAAGTGAGGCGGGGAGTACCGCCGCTGTTGCCAAGCTCCTCAAGGCGCCGGTTATTCTGGTGATCGATGCCAAGGGGCAGGCGCGCAGCGTTGCCGCTCTGATCAAAGGGTTTGCAGAATTCGATCCCGCTTTGACTGTCGTTGGCATCATTCTCAATCGGGTCGCCAGCCCGCGTCACGCTGAATTGCTCCGTGCCGCCCATGCCTCGGTTCCGAGCTTGCCACCGCTGCTGGGAGTGCTGTCACGCGAGCCGCAGATTGCCCTTCCTGAGCGCTATCTCGGTTTGGTAACGGCGGAAGCAGCGCCGGAGAATGTCGTCTTTTATGAGCGCCTGGCTGAATGGTTTGAGGCGGGGGTTGATGTGGATGGACTGCTCAATTGCAGGAGCGGGCTCCCGCCCGCGATGTCTGAAAATCGCGGACTGGAGCCCGCTCCTACAACCCAGGAGAAAGTGCGTATCGCGGTGGCCCGCGATGAAGCCTTCTCTTTCTGCTATCCGGAAAATCTTGAACTGCTGGCGGCGGCCGGGGCCGAGATCGAATTCTTCTCGCCGCTGCGCAATCATCATCTGCCGACCGGGATCAGCGGTCTTTACCTCCCCGGCGGCTACCCGGAACTTTACGCCCCCCAGCTCGCCGCCAATCTCACCCTTCTCCAGGCGATTCGCGATGCTGCCACTGCCGGCATGCCGATTTATGCCGAGTGCGGCGGTTTGATCTATCTCAGCGGCGGAGTGGACGGCGCTGCCGAGGGTCATTTCCAGCCCTTTGTTGCCCTCTTTCCGGCTCGGGCGCGGATGCTGCCGCAGCGCAAGGCCCTCGGTTATCGCCAGGTCACCTTCCGTTTTGACACCATCCTCGGCCCGGCCGGGACCATCGCCCGCGGCCATGAGTTCCACTACTCGGAGGTGGCGATCGATCCGGAGGTGCCGCGCTCCTACGCGCTCAGCCGCGCCGACGGGCAAATTCTGGAGGATGAGGGCTATGTTCTCAACAACGTTCTCGCTTCTTACGTTCATCTTCACTTTGCCAGTCATCCCACCCTCGCCGTTAATCTGGTTGAGAGCTGCCGCCGCTGGAACGGCCCGTGAGACCGGTTTCAGCCCGGTTCGCAGCGCCGGGAGGAGGCCGCTTTGGCCGCTCCTTTGTCTTTTTCGGACTGATCAAGGTGCTGCGCGCCGACGCTCTGGCTGAGGTTGCTCCGGCCTTTGCCGCGCTGGAGGCGGCAGTGGCGGCCGGCTATCACGCGGCCGGTTTTGTTGCTTATGAAGCGGCCGCCGCTTTCAATCCCGATCTGCCGATCGGTGCCCCTCCGAAGACCCCACTCCTTTGGTTCGCTATCTTTGCCGAGCGACGGGAAGTGGCGACGCTTCCCCGCAATTCCCCACTCCGATTGCCTGTGCTGCCGCGCACGACCATCCCCGACGCAGCCGGTTATGAAGCGGCGATCACCGCGATTCATGCCGCCATTGCCGATGGCGAGACTTATCAGGTCAACTACACCCTGCGCCAGCGCTTTGTTGCTCCGGAGGATAGTACGGCTCTCTACTCCACTCTTTGTCAGACCCAGCAAGCCCCTTTTTGTGCCCACATCGAGACCGGCGACCTGTCGATCGTCTCCGCTTCTCCCGAACTCTTCTTTGCCCGTCAGGGAGAAAAGATCGTCATGCGGCCGATGAAGGGGACGGCTCGCCGCGCTGCCGAGAGCGCGGCTGATCTGGCGGTCCGGAGCGCCTTAGCCGCCAGTCCCAAAGAGCGCGCCGAGAATTTGATGATCGTCGATCTGGTACGCAGCGATCTGTCACGTCTCGCGATCACCGGCTCGGTGCAGGTCGAGAGTCTCTTCGATGTCGAATCCTATCCGACCGTCCATCAGCTGACCTCGACGGTGAGTGCGCAACTGGCGCCAGCGACCACGACCTTTCAGATCTTTTCCGCCCTCTTCCCTTGTGGTTCGGTGACCGGCGCCCCGAAGCGTCGCACCATGGAGATTATCCGCGACCTTGAAGCCGCGCCGCGCGGTCTTTATTGCGGTGCCATCGGGTTTGTCTCGCCGCAGGAGAGTGTCTTCAGTGTCGCGATTCGCACCGTGGTAATCGATCATGAAAGCGGAGAGGCTGAACTCGGGATCGGCAGTGGCGTCACCTCGGATTCGTCGTGCGCCGCCGAGTACGCCGAATCCTTTGCCAAGAGTCGTTTTCTCGATATCGACCCCACTCCTTTTTCTCTCATTGAGAGCCTGCGCCGTCAGGAGACGGGGGGCTATTTCCTGCTGGAGCGGCACCTGCAACGCCTCGCCGCTTCGGCGGAGTATTTCGCTTTTTCCTGGAATCGTAATGCCGTTCTAACGGAGTTACAGCAATGCGATGCCGAGCTCCACGGTGCGCACAAAGTTCGCCTCCTTCTTGCCCAAGACGGAACAGTGACTCTCTGCGCCGAGCCCCTCCCCGCTGCGCGCCGACGTTTCCCGCTGACGATGCTCCTTTCGCCGCAGCGGGTGCAGGCCGATGACCCTTTTCTTTTCCATAAGACGACCCGCCGCGATCTCTACAACGCCGAGCGGGGCCGTTTCCCCGGCGTCGATGAAGTTCTTTTTTGCAATGATGCCGGGGAGGTGACCGAAGGGAGTCTCCACAACCTCGTCCTGCGTCAGGGTGGACGACTGCTGACACCGGCCCTGGCTTGCGGCCTTCTGCCGGGGACGTTGCGGGGGGAACTGCTGGAACGTGGGATTTTGCACGAAGCGGTGCTCACGGATCGGGATTTGCGGGCAGCGGAAGGTCTGTGGCTGATCAATTCGGTGCGCGGCTGGCGGCGGGCGATTCTCGTCGATAGCGAGGAATAAAGAGAGCGGGCGCTTCCATTTGGAAGGACGCCCGCTCTTGTCGCTATGTTCTTTTCATCAACGGGATTGACCGAAGAGGGCTTTGAGGTCTTCGTTGACGAGTTGTGCGTGTCCGTGTGTCGATCCGGCATTGGCCAGATAGATATCGCGGATCTTGGGATCGCTGGTCTGGGCGGCGGTGGCGCGTAGCGATTTCTCCAGCGCCTCTTCCTGGTCGATCGCCAGTTCCAGGGCGCGCTGTTCATCGAAGCTGCCGAGAAGGATCTTCTGCAGGGCCTTCCACCATTCCGATTCGGTATCCGGAGGGGACGCCATCAGTTCGTCGAAGGGGGGGAGGTCCTTCCCGGAATAGACGTCGTAAAACATCCGCGCATGCTGTCGTTCATCTTTGGCGAGGATTTCAAAGGTGCGGCAGGCGTGTTCATCAACCATCTTGGTGGCGCCGAACTTGTAAAAGTCCATCGCCGCCTTTTCGGTCATGATCGCTGTTTTCAAGGCCTCTTGTTCGTTGTAACTCTCCGACATTACATTAACCTCCTCAAACGTATGACTCATTGCGGCGGAATTTTAGCACAGCGCCGGAAATTTTCATCTCTTTTTTCACGGGAATCATTCTTTTTCACAAACAGTTCAGGAGATTATCGCCTCAAGTGCGAATCTGCCCGCTGCCAAAGACGATAAACTTGCGAGTCGTCAGGTCTTCCAGTCCCATCGGTCCAAAGGAATGGAGCTTGGTGGTGGAGATGCCGATTTCGGCGCCGAGACCGAGCTGATTGCCATCGGCAAAGCGGGTCGAGGCGTTGATCATGACCGTACTGGAGTTGACTTCGCGGATAAAGCGCTGCGAGTTGCCGTAGTCGCTGGTGATGATCGCTTCGGTATGCAGCGACGTATAGGTGTTGATGTGGTCGAGGGCCGCGTCAAGGTTCTTGACGACCTTGATCGCCAGGATCAGATCGAGGTACTCCGCCGCCCAATCTTCCGCGGTCGCGGTCCTGGCTTCGGGAACCAGGGAGCAGACGATCGGGCAACCGCGGATTTCGACGCCGGCCGCGCCTAAAGCCGTGGCGATGCGCGGCATGAAGTCCTGAGCAATATCCTCATGCACGAGGAGGGTCTCCATCGAGTTGCAGACGCCCGGGCGCTGGACTTTGGCGTTGAGGGTAATCTCTTCGGCCATGGCAAAGTCGGCGCTGGCATCGACAAAGACGTGGCAGACCCCTTTGTAATGTTTGATGACCGGAATGCGGGAATGCTCGGCAACAAAGCGGATCAGGCTCTCGCCGCCGCGCGGGATGATCAGGTCGATCTCTTCGTCGAGTTTGAGGAGTTCGAGGATCGCGTCGCGGTCAGTGGTCGTCACCACTTGCAGCGCCGCCGCCGGCAGTTGCAGATCGGCCAACACCTGCTGCAACCGGGCGCCGATGGCGCGATTGGAATGGATCGCTTCCGAGCCACCACGCAGAATCACGGCATTGCCGCTCTTCAGGCAAAGGGCGGCAGCATCGGCAGTGACGTTGGGGCGGGATTCATAGACGATGCCGATAACGCCGAGGGGGATGCGCATGCGCCCGACCTGCAGGCCGTTCGGGCGCCGCCACATGCCGGTGACTTCGCCGACCGGATCGGGGAGGGTGGCGACTTCGCGCAAACCGTCGGCCATGGCGCGCACCCGGGGTTCATCGAGGGCGAGGCGGTCGAGCATCGCCGCGGAGAGACCCTTGGCGCGTCCGGCCTTCAGATCGAGTTCATTGGCGGCGAGGAGGGCAGGGATATTCTCCTCCAGAGCTGCAGCCATGCGGCCCAGCATCTCATCTTTTACTGCACTCGACAGCGATGCCAGGACGCGACCCGCTGCTTTGGCGTCGCGGGCAATCCGCTGCATTTCCTCACGAATCGACATGACTTTACTCCTTGTAGTCTCAGGGGGCCTTCAGGACCAGGTTGTCCCGATGCACAACTTCATCGGCATATTTGTAGCCGAGGATCGTTTCGATCTCGCTCGATTTATGCCCCATGATCCGTAACAGTTCGGTCAGCGCATAGTTGATGACGCCGGTGGCGATTTCGCTGCCGTCGACAGTGCAGAGGCGGACCGCGTCACCGCGATCGAATCCCCCTTCGACACCGATAATCCCGGAGGGGAGGAGGCTCTTGCCCCGTTCGACCATGGCACAGCGCGCCCCTTCATCGACGATCAGCTTCCCGCGCGTCTTCTTGGAGAAGGCGATCCAGTGCTTCTTCGCTGTCATACGGTCGCGGGCGGCAAGGAAGAGGGTGCCGATCTCTTCGCCGGCAAAGAAGGATAAGAGCGAGTCCTTGACGCGGCCGTTGATAATCGCTGTGCCGATGCCGGAGAGGCTGGCACGTTTGGCGGCCTTGATCTTGGTCGCCATGCCGCCGGTGCCGAGGTCGGTCCCGGAGATGCCGGCCATGGCGATAATCTCGTCGTTGATCCGCTCTACACAGGGGATCAGCTCGGCGGCGGCATTACTGCGGGGATCGCAGTCATAAAGGCCGGAGACGTCGGAAAGGATAACGAGGAGATTTGCTTCGACGAGAGAGGAGACCAGGGCCGAGAGATTGTCATTGTCGCCGAAGCGGATTTCATCAATGACGACGGTGTCATTCTCGTTGATAATCGGGATAATGCGATGGTCGAGGAGGGTCATCAGGGTGTTGCGCGAGTTGAGGTAGCGGCGCCGGTTGGCAAGGTCATCGCGGGTGAGGAGGACCTGCGCTACCGTCAGGCCATGCTGGTGAAAGGCTTCCCCCCATGTCCGCATCAGCAAGGTCTGCCCGATGGCGGCGGCGGCTTGTTTTAAAGGGATGGTTGCAGGACGACCGGCGATACCGAGGGCGCCTTTGCCGGCGGCGACAGCGCCGGAGGAGACGATGATCACCTCGTAGCCTTTTTGCCGTAACTGCGCGACCTGGTCGGCAATCACGGACATCTGGGCCGGTTCAATCCCCTGTGGATCGGAAAGGACGCCGCTGCCGATCTTGATGACGACTCGGCGCACATGGGCAAGAAGGTTGGAGCGCATGGATGAAACTCCCAGATTCATGGCGAAAATCGGAGATAAAGGGTCTATCCCTAAACGTTGGAGTCGGTACCTGCCGGTGCGTTTCGTTCCGCGCGGCGGGCTTCGATCTCAACCGCAACTGCATTGATCAGAACCTGAACCCCTTCACCGGTCGCCGCCGAGATCGGGAAGACCCGGTGGCCGCGCTGAGCAAAGAAGGTCAGTGCCGCGGGGAGGCGTTCCCGCACGTCGGGGAGATCGAGTTTGGTCAATACGACAAGTTGCGTCTTCGCCGCCAACTCGACGCTATGGCTGGCAAGTTCGCGATTGATCATGTCGAAATTCTCCAGAGGGTCGCCCGGTTGCAGATCGGAAAGATCGACAAGGTGCAAAAAGAGATCGGTCCGTTCCACATGTTTAAGGAAGCGGGTGCCGAGCCCCTGGCCGATACTCGCCCCTTCAATCAGACCGGGAATGTCGGCCATGACAAAGCTGTTGTAACCGCCGCCGTAACTGACAACGCCGAGATTGGGGACGAGGGTGGTAAAGGGGTAATCGGCAATCTTCGGTTTGGCCGCCGAGACCGTCGCAATCAGGGTCGATTTGCCGGCGTTGGGCATGCCGACCAATCCGACATCCGCCAATAATTTCAGCGACAGGCGCAGGGTGCGCTCTTCGCCGGGGATGCCCGGTTGGGTGTGGCGCGGTGCCCGGTTGGTGCTGGTCAGAAAGCGTGCATTCCCCCGCCCGCCCATGCCGCCGCGCAGCAACAGAACCCGCTGGTCGGCGGAAACCATATCAGCGAGGAGTTCATCGCTCTCGACATCGTAGATCAGGGTGCCGAGGGGGACAACGATCTCCAGGTCTTCCCCGGATTTGCCGTGCATATCTTTGCCCATCCCCGGCAAGCCGTTTTTGGCTTTGTGGTGGACTTTATAGCGGAAGTCAAGGAGGGTGCCGAGGCCGGGATCGACGACAACCCAGACATCGCCGCCATTGCCGCCGTCGCCGCCGTCCGGACCGCCGCGCGGGATAAATTTTTCGCGGCGAAAAGAGAGGCAGCCGCGGCCGCCATCGCCGGCTTTGGCGTAGATTTTGACTTCATCAACAAATTGCATGGGGCTTCTTATCCTTGAGAAGACAGAATTCAGGAGCCAGAATGCAGAAGGTTCGATCTATTCTGAATCCTGAATCCTGTCTGCCAACTTTATAATAGAAAAGCCCGGAGTCGCAGGGACTCCAGGCCTCTTCTGTGTGCATGTGCCGGGACGATCAGGCCGGATAGACGCTGATCTTCTGGCGGGTCTTGTCTTTGCGCTCGAACTTCACAACCCCTTCGATCAGCGCAAACAAGGTGTAATCCTTGCCGCAGCCGACGTTGTTGCCGGGATGGAAGGTGGTACCGCGCTGGCGGACCAGAATCGAACCGGCAGTAACGGCTTCGCCACCAAAGCGTTTGACGCCAAGGCGTTTACCACCACTGTCGCGACCGTTGCGGGAGCTGCCAACCCCTTTTTTGTGTGCCATGGGAAATTCTCCTTACGCCTCAATGCCTGTAATTTTCAGGCGAGTGATCGGCTGACGGTGTCCGTACAGTTTGCGAGTGCCCTTGCGCCGCTTCGAATGGAACACCAGGACTTTTTTGTCCTTGTCCTGCTCGACGATGCGTGCCGTGACTTTCGCCCCGGTGAGTAAAGGTGTTCCGATTTTAACCTCCGCTCCACCGACCATGAGGACCTCACCCAGCTCGATAGTATCACCTACCACGCCTTCGATCTTCTCGATCTTTAACAGATCGCCTTCGGAAACTTTGTACTGTTTGCCTCCGGTCTTAATTACCGCGTACATAACTCTTCACCTCGCTCTCGCTTTTTTGTAGCGGGTTACTATAGGGAGAGGGGGTATTGGTGTCAAGAAAAAATATAGAGTCATCTGTTGTTAGCTCTCTTTTTTGCTTTGTGAGGGGTAAGTTAAAAACTCCGGTCTAGGCTTTTTTCTGCCGATATGTTAGGGTCTTGGCTCGTCTACAGTGATTTTAAGTGTGCATTGAGAGAGAAATGATATGGCCTATCCGCACCTTCCCGAGGTTGATCTGCACATCCATACCATTGCTTCGGGGCATGCTTTCAGTACCATTTCCGAGATTGCTGCCGCTGCTGCGACAAAAGGTTTACGGGGTGTCGGCATGACCGACCACGGCCCGGCCCTCCCCGGCGGGCCGCACGCCTACCATTTTCATGCCCTGCGCTTTGTCCCCCCCACCCTGCACGGCGTCCGGGTCCTGCGCGGCATCGAGGCCAATATTATCGGTCCCGGTGAACTCGACCTCCCGGAGCACAGCCTCAAGCGCCTCGATCTGGTTATGGCCGGGTTTCATGAAGATTGCGGCTTTCGTGGTCACGATCAAACGGAGAATACCGAGGCACTGCTCCATCTGATGGCGAAACATCGCGTGCATGTGCTCACCCATCTGGGCAATCCGGTCTTCCCGATTGATTCCCTCGCTGTTGCCCGGCGCGCCGCTGAGCTCGGTGTCGCCATCGAGATCAATAACGCCTCCTTCTCCATCAGTCGCAAAGGAAGTGCTGATAACTGCCGGCAGATGGCGCGGCTTTGTGCCCAGTTTGGTACGCTGGTGGCGATCAACAGCGATGCCCATATTGCCGCAACCGTCGGATGCATCGAGCACGCTTTGCAGTCCGCCGACGAGGGTGGTGTTCGTTGGGAGCAGATTGTCAACCGGACGCTGGAGAGTACCTTGGACTTTCTCGGACTTGCTTCAGAGGATTGAACTGTGCGATATTATCCCCACTCACGCTGCTACAGATGGATTTTTTCTAACAGGAGATTTGCTAACCCATGAAATTTAAAATGATTATTTCCGCTGTTGGTATGTTTTGTCTTTGTGCCGCCAGCGCTGGTGCCGCATCGGTTGATCTCAGCCTTAACGATGACAGTGTTCAAGTTCAGGCTTTTTTGCCGATAACGCAAGATGCCTATGGCACCACCCAGGTCGGCATCCGTGGTCTTTATAATGATGATCACGACACCAAACTGGTCTCCGGCGAGATCGATTTCATCGGCAAGCCCGGTGATATCCCCGGATTGACCGCCGGCGTCGGCTTGATCGCCTGGGGCGGTGAAGCTTACTCGAATGCAGATATCTTTTCAATCGGGCTCGGCGCCAAAGTCGGCTTTGCTCCGCCCCAACTGATGGGGATCGGCATCGATGGCAAGTTCTTTTATGGCCCGAAGATTTTGACCGGGGGCGATGCTGATCGCGTCTTTGAAAGCGGTCTGCGGCTCTCTTACGCCTTTATCCCCAAGGCCCGCCTCTTTGTCGAATATCAGAAAATTCATGTCGATTTCGATGGTGGTGGCGACGGCGATATCGATGACGATTTGCGCATCGGTTTTGAAGCCAAGTTCTAAGAAATCTTCACAATTTTTTGTTCTATCGCACCCGCCGGACCCTCCGGCGGGTGTTTTAGTATCTGTGCGATCGCTACTTTCAGGGGGGTGAGGTCAGGTTCTGCATCGGCTATCGTCACGGTGATGCGCTGCTCGGGGCAGGTGTGGCGATAAAGGGGATCGTAATAAAGGAGCATCAATTCCCGCGTCAGATCCTCCCAGCGACCGGCTTCGAGATAACCGAGGAGGCGGTCATGATTGTCGCCCCCCAGACGTGGCCGGATCAATGCCAGGGGACGGAGAAAGTCACGTTTGAGCTCGTCGCGGGCGGGGTAATCGTCAAGGGTAATGCGCACCCGCGTTTCGATGGGGGCCTCGATCCAGAGGCTGGTCTCCACCTGCAGGGCAGCATAGACGCGGGCGGGGAGAATCAATCGACCGATATGTTTGCTCTCCCCTTCAGCGAGGGCATAACCGCCCTTTGGGATGCGGCGCATTTCGTCCCAGAGGAGGGCTTCAAAGGCGATCTGGGACGGTTGTGGCTCCAGGCCGAGATTGCCAAAGGCGCTGCCGCGGTGATTGGCGAGGCCTTCGAGATCGACGACCGGATAGCCTTCTTTCTGCAACATCTTGAGGAGTCGGGTCTTGCCGACGCCGGTCAGACCCCGCAACACCAGCAAGCGTCCCCACTCTCCTTGAGTAAAGAAGTCGCGCACCAGGGCGCGAAAAGCTTTGTGCCCCCCTGCAATCTGCATGGTCGGAATACCGGTAAGGTCGAAGAAGGTGGCCAAGGCAAAGCTGCGCATGCCGCCGCGCCAGCAGAAGACCAGAACCGGTGACTTCCTCCCCTCCATCGCCGCGTCAACCTGATCGATCAGACCCGGAATCTTCGGCGCCACCAGCTCGACCCCCAGGCGCTTGGCCTTGTTTTTCCCTTCGACCTTGTAAAGCGTGCCGACCCGGGCGCGTTCGGCGTCATCAAAGATGGGGATATTGATCGCCCCGGGAATCGTCCCTTCGGCATATTCCGTCGGGGAGCGGGCGTCGACGAGGAGGGCACCCCGCTCGCGCAGGGCCAGAGCCTGTTCAATGGTAATGATCTGCACCGTTGCAAGTATCCTTGGGGAGAGATGGCGTATAAGTGGCGCTGAATCTATCCCGCTCTTCGTATTAATGCAACGACTCTTCAAAGACTTCATGGAACCCATGGGTGCCGAGCTCATGCACCTTCATCAGATTCGTCGATCCGCGTGTCTCGATCGGGATCCCCATCGTCACTACAATCAGATCGCCATGACGAAAGCCGACCGACAAAAGTTTCTTCTCTACCGCCGAGATCTGCTGGTCGGTATTCTCCATGATCCCGACTTCCGTACAGTGGACCCCCCAAAAGAGCGAGAGGCGGCGACGGATCTCGGCCGAAGCGGTGAAGGCGATGATCGGCGTGGTCGGACGAAAAGCCGAGATCAGAGCGGCAGTGCTGCCGGAGCGGGTAAAGACGGCAATCGCTTTGGCCTTGAGGATAGCGGCAGCATGACAGGAGGATTCGGCGACGGCATGGGCGATGCTCGAACCCGAGCAGGCCGGCTTACCCTCTTTAAGGATAAAGGTCGTATTCTCGACATCGTGTGCGATCCGCACCATCGTCTCCACCGCTTCCAGCGGATAATCACCGGAAGCGGTCTCGGCCGAGAGCATAATGGCATCGGTGCCGTCGATGATGGCATTGGCGACATCAGAGGTCTCGGCCCGGGTCGGTCGTGGGTGGCGAATCATTGAGTCGAGCATCTGAGTCGCGGTGATCACCGGTTTGCCGGCCTGGTTGCAGGCATGGATGATCTTTTTCTGGTAGATCGGCACCTTCTCCGCTTCGATCTCGACCCCGAGATCGCCGCGCGCCACCATGACCGCATCGGTCGCATGGAGAATCGATTTGAAGTTGCGCAGCGCTTCCGGCTTCTCGATCTTGGCGACGACCGGCGTATCCATCCCTTTGGCGGCGATGATCTCCTTGAGTTCCTCAATGTCGGCGGCGGTGCGGACAAAGGAGAGGGCGATAAAATCGACCCCGGCAGTCAGGGCAAAATCGAGATCGATCAGATCCTTTTCCGTCAGGCACGGGGCCGACACTTTGACCCCCGGCAGATTGATCCCTTTATTGTTTTTCAACAGGCCGCCATTCACCACCAGGCAGCGCACCTGCTCCCCTTCGAGCGCCGTGACCCGCAGTTCCATCAACCCATCATCGAGGAGAATGCGGGAGCCGACTTGCACGTCGTGCGGTAAAGAGCGGTAAATCGTCGGAATGACACCGTTCTCGCCGAGGACTTCAGCGGTGGTAATGAGCACCGCCTGCCCCTTGCTGAGGAGCATCGCGTCTCCGGCCATCTTGCCGGTGCGGATCTTCGGGCCTTGCAGATCAGCGAGGATCCCGACCTGGCGGCCGATCTTGTCGGAGACCTGGCGGATGACATGGATCAATTCGAGCTTCCGGGCGTTCTCGCCGTGGGAGAAGTTGAGGCGGAAGATGTCGACGCCGCTCTGGATGAGTTTTTTGACCATCTCGGGGGAGGAACTGACCGGGCCGAGAGTGGCGACGATCTTGGTCTTGCGGGTTGATCTGGGCATTGTCACTCCTTCAGAATTATGTTTGTTGACTTAATAGCTGCTCAAAAATACGTTAAGAGTCTGGCAGAGGAAATTACCAATGTCAAACGCGCCCTGATTCATTAAAGTTATTTGCATCCTGTTGCACCGCTGCTATACTGCTTAAAAAAAAGGAGGTACTACTTTCATGCAATTATCCCGGCTCTTCCAGAAAACCGCCCTGCTCCTGGTTCTGCTCATGTCCTTCCATACCATCGTCTCCCCCCTCGCGGGTGCGGCCATGGTCGAGACCGCCACGCTGGTCAGCGCCCAGGAGGTGGATGCCAGTCGCGCCCGTCTCGCTACGCTTCTGGCCCGCGCCGATGTCGGCGCTGCGCTGCAGGGGCAGGGGATCACGGCCGAAGAAGCACAGCAGCGGACCAACAGTCTCAGCGATCAGGAAGTGGTGAAGTTGGCGCAAAACCTCGATGCCCTACCGGCTGGGGCTGACGGCGGCGTCGGCAGTGTGATCGGCGCTTTGGTCTTCATCTTTGTCGTTCTCCTCATTACCGACATTCTCGGCTTCACGGATGTCTTTCCCTTTGTGCATAAAGCCTAAACGTTGATCTGGCGGTTGAAGCTGAGCGCGGTCCTGATCGGGACCGCGCTCATTCTTATTCTCAACGGCTGCGCCCCCCTGGCACCGATCTCTTATCCCCCTGCTTCTGCTCCCCACCCTCTTGCTCTCCCCTACATCCCCCAGGACGATTTCCAGTGTGGCCCCGCCGCCGTCGCCATGGTCATGACCTTTAGCGGGGACGCCGTCCCGCTGGCAACCTTAACCTCGGAAATTTACTCTCCGGCTCTGCGCGGCTCTTTGCAACCGGCGCTGGTCGCTGCCGGGCGCCGGCACGGCTGGCTGGCCTGGGAAATTTCCGACTTCGCCGCGATTCTGCAAGAGGTCGCGGCCGGTCGTCCGGTGATTATTCTGCAAAACCGGGGGCTTTCCTGGAAGCCGC
>JAXMLA010000199.1:0-5421 GCA_034370465.1 Desulfuromonadales bacterium | reverse complement strand
ATTGATCGGAATGATATTGAGGCGGAAGTAAAGATCTTCCCGGAAGCTGCCGTTCGCCACCAACTCCCGCAGGGGACGGTTGGTAGCGGCGACCAACCGGATGTTGATCGGAATCGGCTGGGTACCGCCGATCGGGGTGACTTCACGCTCCTGGAGGATGCGCAAGAGCTTTGCCTGGGTTGTCAGGCTGATATTGGCAACCTCGTCAAGAAAGAGGGTGCCGCCGTCTGCAACCTTGAAGAGTCCGGATTTGCTGTGCACGGCGCCGGTGAAGGATCCCTTGATATGTCCAAAGAGTTCGCTTTCCAAAAGATTTTCTGCCAGCGAGGTACAATCGACGGCGACAAAGGGCTGTTCGCGACGGGGACTCAACTTGTGAATGGCTTTGGCGACGAGTTCTTTGCCGGTGCCGCTTTCGCCGGTGATGAGGACGGTGCTGGTGGTCGGCGCCACCTGCATGATACGCCGATAGATCTTCTGCATTTCTGCACTGTTGCCGATAAAGTCTTCAAACCCTTGTGCGACCTCCCGCTCGGCAATCTGCTCTTGCAGGGTCTTGGCGTCACTCTGGTCGAGTGCCTTTTTGATGCGGGAACAGAATTCGTCGGGAACAAAGGGTTTGGCGAGATAATCAACCGCCCCAAGTTTCATCGTCACCACGGCGCTATCGACAGTAGGGTAACCGGTGATGATAATGATCGGGATGCTCGGTTGCAGGATGCGAATGCTGGCAAGGACCTCCATGCCACTCATCCCCGGCATCTTCAGGTCGGTGACGACCAGATCAAAGCTGCTTTGCTGCAGGCGTTCGATGGCAAGATGTCCGCAAGAAAAATCTTCTACCTGACAACCGCGTTCTTCGAGAATGCGCTTGAGTCCATGCCGGATCAGGGCGTCATCATCGACGATGAGAATATTTTTCCCGTGCATGATGCGAGAATCTCCTCTCCGGCAGAAAAGCAAACACCTTGACGCCACAGATAAGGTCAACATGACCGGTCGGAGCGGCGGCGGGCCTAATAGATACCACATCCAAAAAATCCCGGGCAAATTAATTACTTAATTTTAATTTTATTCTCCTGATTGTCAAGATGTAACAGGAAGAGTCCCATCAACTCAATGCGGCCTTGCCGGTCGAACTCAGCCCCTCCCTCTCCCCCGCAGCTACAGTGTTATCTTTTATTATCTCATCTGTATGAATTTTCTATACACCCGTAATATTAAGAATAGTTGAATGATTTCCATTGAATAACGAGAAAATGGCGTTTATTCCTGATCGCTGTCTCTTTTATGGGATAAATGACCAGAATCCAATAATTCACATAAAAATCAGCAAGTTATAATAAATTAAATTTTAATAATGAAAGTGGCACGGCGACTGCACTAATCACAAATCAATGGCATTGCCATATCGTCACCCATGAAAGGGGAAAGATCATGAAAAATTTCACGGGACAGGTATTGTCGGCGTTAGCAGCTGGAACGACAACGGCTTACGCTGCAGCAGGAGCAGAATCATCCGGACCGGGTTTTTTTACTATCGCCTTCCTCGCTTTTCTGGCGGCGATCATCGCAATCCAGTTTATTCCGGGTCTCATCCTTTTCTTCGGACTGCTGCGCGGCATCTTCTCGGCAAGCACCAAGAAGAAGGTCTCGGCGACTGCCGAAGCGAACCGCGATCACATCGAATAAGACTTCGTCGATTCGAGCCCTATCGTTCCTGGAACAAGGCCGATAGGACGTTGCGCAGCACCAAACCATAACCGCTCAAGGAGGCTATCATGAAAACATTACGTCCCCTACTCTCCGCCACCTGCATCACTCTCCTGGCCAGCCCGGCATTTGCTGTCGACACCACCCGCGTGTACAGCAGCGGCATCCTGATCTTCGCTTTCCTCGGTTTTCTGGCGCTGATCCTCCTGGTACAGCTCGTCCCGACGATCATGATGGTAATCGGCATGATCAAAGGATTAGTCAACGGTGTTCAGGAGAACCGTAAAGCGGTCGCCACGGACGCGAAGAGAAACTGATTAAACCGATATCCCAGTTATGGAGGATGCCATGTTCAACCCGGAAAGCTTATTGAACTCCATCGGCGAAGTCAGCCAGGTCTTCACCGTTGTCGACTACTACCAGTACATAAAAGGACTTGAGTATCTGATTTGCCTGGCTTTTTTCATCATCTTTCCAATTTTTTATCGTTATATCCACAAGGATAAGCAGGAGTAGCGTTGTCTCCGATTGTTGCTCACGGGCCCGCCATTACGGCGGCCCGTGCTCCTCTTTCGTCTGCTAAGGAGAGCTTGCCATCATGAAGATCAAAATAATAATTCCGGTCATCATCGCCACCTTCGCTTGCGTTGCCGGTTTGTCGCCACTTGCAACTGCGGCTGCGGCAGCGCCGCCGGCACAGGTGAGAATTGACCAACTCAGCAAAGATTTCGAGCCGGTAGAGTTTGATCATGCCGGCCATGTCGACATGGTCGGAGATTGTGGCGAATGCCATCATCACACCACCGGTACGTCAGCGAAGGATCCGGACTGTATGCGCTGTCACAGCAGTGGCGCCACAAGCGAGCGTGTTGCCTGCCGTGACTGTCATGCCCCCGACCCCTTCTCTGCCGATCATCTCAAAACGACCAGCGAGGATCGCAAGCGCTACCATCGTGATCTTCTCGGCCTGAAAGGGGCGTACCATCGCAGCTGCACGGGATGTCATGAAGCCAGCGGCGGCCCCACCGGCTGCCTTGACTGCCATCAGCGCACGGAGGCCGGAAATGCGCTCTTCCGTGCCGGCAAGTACGCTCCCGCCCCCACGGATAAGGCTTCAGGACATTAATTGGATCGGGTTTCGTCGGCACTGCCGTCTGTATCCCCTGTGAGGAGATGAACAATGAGTGGAATCAGCCGTAGAAAATTTCTGACCTGCACGCTGGTCGGCGCCGGCGCGACGGCATTGTCGCTCAAGACAACAGATGCCTTCGCATCCGCCAAGCTTGAAGGCTATCCGGACAGCATGGGTGTTTTGGTCGATTTGGGGCGCTGTGTCGGCTGTCGAAGTTGCGAAGCTGCCTGCAATCGTGAGCAGCAGCTGCCTCCCCCCGCGCAATCTTTTGACGATCCATCAGTCTTTGACCAGACCTTCTTTAACGGGCAGAAACGCCGCACCGACGAAAAGGCATATACCGTCGTTAATCGTTATGAGCCGGCGGCGACTGAGCAACCCGTTTACCGGAAATCTCAATGCAACCACTGCAACGAGCCGGCTTGTCTGACCTCGTGCTTCGTGAATGCCTACACCAAGACCAGTGAAGGCGCGGTCATCTACAACCCCAATATCTGCGTCGGTTGCCGTAACTGCATGATCGCCTGCCCCTTCAATATGCCGGCCTACAGTTACAGCAGCGCCACCAATCCGGTGATCAAGAAGTGCATCTTCTGCTACGACACCCGCTTGAAGAACGGTTTACCGCCGGCCTGTGTCGAAATCTGCCCGCAACAGGTCATGACTTTTGGTCACCGCAAATCGCTGATCGAGATTGCCCATGAACGGATCAAGGCCCGTCCGGATCGCTACATTGACCACTTGTATGGCGAGCATGAAGTCGGCGGCACCAGCTGGATGTATCTTGCCCCGGCCCCCTTTGAGGAGATCGGTTTCGATACGACGATGACCAACGAGCCGATCATCTCTAACGTCAAGGATTTTCTCGGGACGGTGCCGATGGTCCTGGCGATCTGGCCGGCGCTCTTCACCGGTTTCCATCTGTTGGCGACCCGCAAACATGACATTGAACAGCATGGTGACGACCATTCAGCTCGCAAAGAGGAGGAGAAAAAATCATGAAAACCCATCTGGCCACTCACGGGAAGGTTGTCGATTCCCACAAGCGCTCTGCCGATGGCGCACCATGGTCCCTGCTGGAGAAACTCCTGCTCGGCATGACTCCGCAGCAATATATCGTGCAGGCGGTGCGTAATCCCTTTAACTGGATCCTCGCTTTGATCTTCGCCATCGGTCTCCCCCTGATCGCCGGACGTTTCTTCTTCGGCTTGAGCTGGGTCACCCACAGCTCCAACGATTACCCTTGGGGGCTCTTCCTCGGCTTTGGCCTCTTCGCCATGGTGCCGCTCTCTGCATCAGGATTCATGCTCGGTACCACTGTCGAGATCTTCGGCCGCCACGATTTCAAGCCGATTGAACGGCTGGCGCTCCTCAACGGCCTCCTCGGTTACCTCTTTGCCGTCATCTACCTGCTCGTCGATCTTGGCCAGCCCTGGCGCCTCCCTTATCCGATGGTCGTCTCCTTCGGCCCGGCCGCGGTCCTCTTTCTGGTGGCGTGGCATGTGGCGACCTACCTCTCCGTACAGGTCGCCGAAGTCTCCAGCTCTTTCTTCGAGTGGATCGGCTGGCCGGCAGCGAAAAAGTTCATCCGCGACATCACCATCGGCCTGACCGTTGCCGGCATTATCCTTTCAACCCTGCATCAAGGGGCACTCGGTGCGCTCTTCACCTATGCGCCGGGGAAGGTTCATCCCCTTTGGTATTCGGCATCGTTCCAGTGGCTCTTCTTCTTTGTTTCGGCCATCCCTGCCGGCCTCTGCATGGTCATCGCCGTCAGTACCATTGCCCGCAAGACCATGGCCTGGCGTTGCGACGAAGAATTCAAAAACAATCTCGACAAATTGACCATCTCTCTGGCCAAGGGCGCGAGTATGGGTTTGGTCACCTACTTCACGATCAAGACCATCGGTATTGCCCATGACAATGAGTGGGGTTATCTGGCGACCGGTTGGGGGGCGTGGTACATGTTTGAAATGGCTTTTGGCGTCCTGCTGCCGATTGCCATCTTCGCCTGGGCCATCCGCAACAAGAGTGCTTCCCTGGCCCGGCTCGGCGCGTTTATCACCGTTGCCGGCATCGTCCTTAACCGCTTGAACACGGCGCTCATCACCTTCAACTGGCGCCTTTATCAGGAGATTCCGCATTGGCGGGAAGTAATTATCAGCCTGACCATCTTTGCCATTTACATCGTTACCTACCGCTTCATCCTCTACCGCTTGCCGATCCTTTATGAGTGGAAGGAAGAAAAGGTTTTAGTACCGGAGACTGTCAGCGAACCGGTTCAGGTTCATAAGCCGTATCAGGGCTCTCCCGAGCCGGTTGCAAGTTATCGCACCACCGATTGATCTGCTCTTCTCCCCCATCTCCTACAGTAACTGTAAGAGATGGGGGAGAAACCTATTTTCCTGCCTCCAGATGTAACGAGGTGCTGCCATGTTGAAAGATATCTGCTCCAGAACCGTCATCCCGGTTGCCATCGCCGTGACCGGATTTGTGATCGTCTGTTGCCTGCTGCTTTATTCGATGATCCGCGAAGACATGGTCAAAGTTTCGACCATCCACGGCACCAATCTCGC
>JAXMLA010000198.1:0-1257 GCA_034370465.1 Desulfuromonadales bacterium | reverse complement strand
GCGGCCTTTTTACTAAGCCGTCCTAAATTCACCGCTATTGCGACTTTTTACGAGTTCGTCAGGATTTGGATAATGATAAAAGTACTCATCGCCGAAGATTCTATCGTTTTACAAGAGTTCCTTAAAAATGCCCTGGAGTCGGACCCGGAGATACAGGTAATCGAAATGGTCAATAACGGAGAAAAGGCGATAGCGGCCGTCAAAAAATCCAGGCCCGATGTCGTTACGATGGACATTAATATGCCTGTCCTCAATGGCTTTGAGGCCACACGCATTATCATGGAGACAACTCCGACCCCGATTGTGATCGTCAGCGGCGAATGGGATACAAAGAATGTGGAAACCACCTTCCGCGCAATGGAGGCAGGGGCGCTCGCCTGTGTCGCAAGACCCGCGGGCATCGCGCATCCTGACCATGCGGCCTCGGCTGAAGAATTGATCAGGACGGTCAAGTCAATGTCCGAAGTAAAGGTTATAAAACGATGGGCCAGGCTGCCGGAGAAAGATCTAAACCCCCATAAAAAGGAGGCCCGGCCCCCGGAAGTAGCGATTACGCCCGGCAGAGAGATAAAGATCGTGGCCATAGGGGCATCCGTCGGCGGTCCGATAGCATTGCAGGCGATATTATCGGCAATTCCTGCGGATATTACCGTACCCATTGCGATCGTTCAGCACATCTCCGCGGGATTTACACCTGGACTGGTGGAATGGCTGTCCATGACCTCCGCAATCCCTGTGCGGCTGGGCCGTCAGGGAGAAAAGATGCTGCCGGGACATGCCTATATCGCGCCGGACAATCTTCAGATGAAAGTGACAAGAGAGGGCACGATCGCCCTTACGGAAGACGAACCCCAAGAGGGAATTCGGCCCTCTGTTTCCTCTCTGTTTCGTTCTATTGCCGATGTGTACGGCAAAAACGCCATCGGGGTCCTTCTTACCGGCATGGGCAGGGACGGCGCCGAAGAGTTAAAACTAATGAAAGACAAAGGGGCCGTTACTATTGTTCAGGATAAGGAGACCTCTGTTGTCTTTGGCATGCCGGGAGAGGCGGTAAAAATCGGCGGGGCCGCTTATGTGCTTCCCCTGGGGGAAATAGCGCGGACGCTTGACGGTTTGCTGAACAAGGGACTGAAATAGCGCGGCGATGTCCGGCTTTTTTGCGTCATCCATAAATATCTTTTTGGCTCGGGTTTTGTTCCTCCCCTTTCAAGGGAGGCCTTAGGAAGGGCGCTGCGTAGTTTCTCCCCCTTCAAGGGG
>JAXMLA010000197.1:0-2085 GCA_034370465.1 Desulfuromonadales bacterium | reverse complement strand
TGGTCTTCGGTCTGCACGGCGAGACGCTTGACGTGGGGGTCGAGGGAGGGGCCTTTGGGGACGGCCCAGCTCTTCAGGACGCCGTTCATTTCGAGGCGCAGGTCGAAGTGCAAACGCCGGGCATGGTGCTCATGGATGACGAAGCTATGCCCGCTGCCGCTACCGCTCTCTTCGGCCGCAGGCTCCGGCGTCTGATTGAAATGCCGCTTGTTCCGGTATTTCTCAAGGGTCTCAACCATAAACGACTCTCTCGCCAGCGCATGAAAAAGGGAGGGGAAAGATGCCCGGACAAACCTCGTCGGGCCGCTTTCTCCCCCCCTGACGTGCCCGTTTTAATGAAAATACTCGTTGGCAATATCGGAAATCGCGTTGATCACCGGTCTGGCGATCCGGCTGCTGCGGGAGTGACGAGAAGAGTTCGCACCGAGGAGCAGACCGATTCCGACTCCGACCCCTAAAGCGACAAGAACTGTCGTTCCGGGATGTTCGGTACTATACGTCCTGGCCTTGTCATAGGTTTCTTTCACCTTCTGCGACGATTTCTCATACGCCTCACCGACCGCCTTCTCGGCTTTCGCGTAAGCCTCGGTCCCTTTCTCCAGGAGGTTCTGCGTTGCCGCAGCGGCGCTGGCGGAATCTGTCGCTTTTTGCTGTTTGAACGGGTCGTATTTGTTCGTTTCGTTTTCCATGATCTTCTCCTGATGTGTTGATGTTAGAGGTTAAACTACTGGTTTTCAAGTGAATACGAATCACGTACCCCCGGCAATGGAGTGACGTAATCGCTTGACCCGCTCGGGGTTGCCTTCCGGATCCAGTCGGCGGCGAGCTTCGTTCCTATTCCCAGCAGAGTCATCTGGGCCAAACTCGGCCGCGCGGCTCCAACGTGGAAACCGTCGAGGGAGCCGCGAACTTCCTCGGCAAGTGTACCGATGATTCGCTGCATGGGCGTCCTGCGGGGCTGCAATGCCCGTGCAGCGAAAAAACCGACGCCGGCGGCAATTCCCAGCGCCAAGTAGGGAGAGTCCTTGACGTATTCTCCCCAATCGAGTTTTTCCTTGATGCGATCACCAATTTTTTGCGCTGTTCTCGAAAGGTTCTCCTCTTCTCTGGCTAAATCCTGACGGATATCTTCGGTACTGCGCTCTTTTTCATCCATTCCTTCTCCTCCTTTTGTCTTGAGTGTTACGGCCCTACTTTTTCAAACGCTTGTAACCGATGAAGACAATGACAACACCGATGAAAGTCAGCGCCACTCCGGTGATAAGCGCTGCCATGGCGGGGGTCAGGTAAGCAGTGAGCCCGATGATCAATGCAGCGCAAAGAGCCAGGAATCCGGACACGATGACGACCACTCCGATCGCGGCCGTTAGGATTGCGGTACTGACAGTCCTCGCCTTTTCGCGAATTCCCTGGATCACCAGCTGAATTTCATCGCGCACGACCGCGGCGGTGTTCTTGGCAAGCTGTCCCAAAAGTTCACTGAAGGATTCGCGTTCGGTCGTGGGGTCCTGCTTGACCACTTTATTGTTCATGGGGAAAATCGCCTCCTCACCTGCGTCGCAAAATAGCTCCGATAATCAGGCCGACGGCTCCGGCGATAAGGAGGCTGCGCCCTGGCTTCTCCCTGACGTATTTCCGGATATCGGCATCGGCCTTTTTATATTCGAATTTGCGCACCGAATCGGCGGAATGGTCCAACCACTCGGAGGCCTGCTTTCGATATTTTGCCGTTGCCGATTCCTCGTCCTGATCGGCCCCTTTTTGGCTCAAAGCCTCAGCTGCACTCTGCAACTTGTCAGCGATGATATTTTTAACCTTCTCGAAACCGGTTGACTCCGAACCTTGTAACGCCGCGTTTGCATCTCTATTAACTTCCAGATAATCTCTTCCCATGGTCACCTCCTTAAATATTGATGAGCCCATTCCTGCGCCCTTAGATATGTGTTTCAAAGATGTGCGTGATTGCTTCCTGCTCCTCGCGAGCGAGTTGCAGGGTGCAATCAACGTCCGCACGGGGATCGAAAACTGCGGCTACGCCTTCGGAATCATCGCCTATCAGATAGGAAAGCTCGGCAATTCCATCGG
>JAXMLA010000196.1:0-1977 GCA_034370465.1 Desulfuromonadales bacterium | reverse complement strand
GTTATCCGGCAGCACTGTTTGCAACTGGCCTCACCCACCCCCCAGCCCCCTCCCGTCAAAGGAGGGGGAGCTAACCGTAAAGACAAAGCCTGGCAAAGCTGGCTGTAAGGTGGACATGGAAAAGAATTCAGCCAAAAAGATCGCCATCTTCGCCTCTTTCTCCGGCGCCGGCGGTGTCGAGCGGATGCTCCTCAACCTCGCCGGGGGGCTGGCCGCCGACGGCTGCCTGGTCGATCTCGTTGTGGCGCGTTCGACCAGCAAGCACCTGCAACAGCTCCCGGCCGGGGTGCGCCTGGTCAAGCTCGGCACCTCCCACACCTTTACCAGCCTCTTCCACCTCGCCGCTTATCTCAAGCGCGAGCGTCCTGACGCCCTCCTCGCCGCCAAGGAGCGCGCTTGCCGCACCGCTGTCCTTGCCCGGGGCCTGAGCGGCGTGCCGGTACGCCTCGGTTTCCGCCTCGGCACCACCGTCTCGGCGGCTTTCGAGAATAAAGCGCCCTGGCGCTTTGCTCTGTGGTGCTGGCCGATGCCGTGGTTTTATCGCCAGGCCGATGCGGTGATTGCGGTCTCGGAAGGGGTGCGGCAGGATCTCCTCAAGATCACCGCTCTGCCGCCCGAGCGTTTTCATGTGGTGCGCAATCCGGTGATCACCCCGGCAATGGAGGTGCAGAGCAAGGTCGACCTCGACGACCCCTGGTTTGCCCCCGGCGCGCCGCCGGTGATCATGGGGGTGGGACGGTTGACCGAGCAGAAGGATTTCTTTACGCTGCTGCAGGCCTTTGCTTTAGTTCGCACCGTACGTCCCTGCCGCCTCCTTATCCTTGGCGAGGGGAGTGACCGTCCGGCGTTGGAAGCTCTCGCCGCTGAACTCGGGGTCACGGTCGATCTGCGCCTCCCCGGTTTCGAAGCGAATCCCTACCGCTATCTGCGCCGGGCGCAACTCTTCGTCCTCTCCTCCCGCTGGGAAGGTTCGCCGAATGCCCTCACCGAGGCGATGGCCCTGGGGATCCCGGTGGTGGCGGCCGATTGTCCGAGCGGCCCCAATGAACTCCTCCCCGGCGCCGGGGTCGGTGAGCTGGTGCCGATGGGGGATCCGGCGATCATGGCGGCGGCGATGCAGCGCATGCTTGATAGCCCGCCGCCGGCCGATGCGATTCGCGCTGCGGTGGCCGACTATAATGTCAGCCGCAGCGCCCAACATTATCGTCGACTGCTCCTCGGCGAATCCCGTTAAGAAGGATTGTTATCATGCTCATCTGCCACCGCCACCACTTCCTCTTTGTCCATATCGCCAAGACCGCCGGGACCAGTGTCCGTTCGACCCTCAACCGTCTGCGCTGGCGCGATCCCTACTTTATTCCCCAGTTTATCTGCAGCCGCATCAGCGGCTGGACCGGGCACCGCATTGCCTGCAAGATCCCGCGTCATGCCAAGGTTATTGCTGCCTACGAAATGCTGCCGCGGGAGGTCTTTGACGGCCTCTTCAAGTTCGCCTTTGTCCGCAACCCCTGGGATCTGCAGGTCAGCTCCTATCACCACCTCAAGCGCGAGCGGCCCCATCTGGTCGGCGACCGCGACTTCGAAACTTTCCTCCGCTACAAGCTCGATCCCGCCCGCCCTTATCAGTACCATCTCGATACCTCGATCGAACTGCAGTCGGACTATCTGATCGATCTGCATGGTAAGGTGCTGGTCGATTTCATCGGCCGCTTCGAGACCTTGAGCGATGACTTCATCACTATCTGCGAGCGCATCGGGGTCAAGCCTCCCCCCCTCGAACACAAACGCCAGGCCAAAGATCGCGGTGGTTATCAGAAGTATTACTCCGATGAGACCGCCGCTCTCGTCGCGCAATACTTCGCTGCCGATATCGCGATGTTCGGCTATACTTTTGAATAATTGTTCGCGCCGGAGTTTTACGATGACTGCAACTCTTCGTCCCCTGCTCCTCGTCGCTCTCCTCCTTTGCAGCGCCTG
>JAXMLA010000194.1:0-2280 GCA_034370465.1 Desulfuromonadales bacterium | reverse complement strand
CACCAGCGTCATGGAAAGCCTGGAGATAGAGACCCAGACGGAAAAAGATGCTGCCTTGGAGAGACAGGATGATGTGACGGTTTCCGCCCTGGAGGATCTGGCCGGAGAGGCGCCGGTGATTCGCCTGGTAAATTCCATTTTCGCCCAGGCCATCAGGGAAGGGGCCAGCGATATTCATATCAGTCCCCAGCAGACTAACGTGCAGGTGCGATTCAGGTTGGATGGAAAACTCCAGGACGTTCCCTCGCCGCCCAAGTCCCTCTTTCTGCCCATCGTGGCCAGGATAAAGATCCTGTCCAATCTGGACATAACCACAACCAGGATACCCCAGGATGGCCGGTTCACCCTCCGCATGGGAAAACGGGAGATCAACGTCCGGGTCTCCAGCATTCCGACCATCTTCGGAGAAAATATCGTCCTGCGACTGCTGAACATGACCGCCGATATCTATTCCCTGGACCGGTTGGGCATGGTTCCCGCGGACGTGGCAAAATTAAACGTCGTGATGAACAAACCGCATGGCCTGATCCTGAGTACCGGTCCCACCGGGAGCGGCAAGACCACGAGCCTTTATTCCATCTTGACCGAACTGAACAAACCCGACCGGAATATCATTACCCTGGAAGACCCGGTGGAGTTCCGGATTGACCGGGTCAGGCAAGTCCAGTTGAACCAGCGCGCCGGCATGACCTTTGCCAGCGGTCTTCGGTCCATTCTCCGTCAAGATCCTGATATCATTATGGTGGGAGAAATCCGCGATGCCGAGACCGCGGCGATTGCCGTCCAGGCCGGTATGACGGGTCATCGTGTTTTGAGCACCCTCCACACCAATGACGCGGCAGGCGCCGTGGTCCGCCTGATGGATATGGGGATCGAGTCCTTCCTGGTGGCGTCGGTTCTGCTCGCTACGTTTGCCCAGCGTCTGGTCAGAACCATCTGTCCCTTCTGCGTGGAGTCCTATCGGCCGCCGGAGGCCGTCCTCCGGGCATGGGGGCTTGATAAGCTGCCCAATGCGGATTTCAAAAGAGGCAAGGGTTGTTATCAATGTTTCTCAACGGGATACAAAGGGCGAACGGGAATATTCGAGATTCTGGTCAATGATGAAGAGGTGCGGGAGATGATCCTCAAGTCCAGCTCGGCGAGGGAGATTTCCCGGGCCGCCATCGGGGCGGGCAAATTAAGAACCCTGAAGGATGACGCGCTGGAAAAGGTCCTGCGGGGGGTTACTACCCTGGAAGAGGCCGCGTCGGCGGTAATGGTCTAAAAGAAGGTCTATGCCAAATTATTATTATGAAGCGATAGATGAAAAAGGGGCCACCCTGCGGGGGACCATGGAAGCCGACTCACCCGCGGCGGCGGAGGGGATGCTCGCGGCGCGGGGACATATTCCCACCCTGGTGAGGGAGAAAAAAGGCGGCGCCTCGGGTTTTTTTGAGGGAGGGGGAATCCTGGCCGGGCTGCGGGAAATGACGGACAGCTTTACCATAAATGATCTTATCATCTTTACCAAACAGTTCCGCTCCATGTTAAGGGCCGGCGTCCCGATTCTCAGGGTTTTTCAGGTTCTGGAGTCCCAGACCCCCAACCGGATGATTCGCGGGGCCGTTACTCAGATTATGGTCGATATAAGACAGGGATCAACACTCTACGGCGCCATCGAGAAACATCCCCGTATCTTCTCGCCACTTTACCGCAGCATGATCAGGGCGGGCGAGGCGAGCGGTAATGTGCCGGATATCCTGGGGCGCCTGCTCTATATAATTGAACATGAGGCCAAGGTTAAGGCGGATGTGAAGGCGGCCCTGCAATATCCCATAATCGTTCTGATTTCCCTGGGGTTGGCCTTCGTGATCCTTTTGACCTTTGTAATACCGAAGTTTGTCCAGGTGTTCAAGACGGCTCGTCTTGAGCTGCCCTTGCCGACCAAGATTGCGATCTTCATGTATGATTTTTTCAGCAACTACTGGCTGCTTATTTTAGGCGCGATTTTGGCCATTGTCCTGGGGCTCTGGAACTATTTCAAAACGGAAGCCGGCCGACTGACCCTGGATAAAATACTCTTGAGGATTCCCCTGCTGGGTCCGCTTTTTCTGAAGGCCGCCCTTTCAAGGTTTGCCAGTATCTTTGCCATGCTTCATGCCAGCGGCATAAATGTTATGACGGCCATGTCGATAGTATCGGAGACCATCGGCAACAAGGCCATCTCCAACCAGCTGGATAAGGTGTCCCAGTTGATAAGGGAGGGACAGGGGATCTCCAAGCCGCTCCAGAGCGCGAAAT
>JAXMLA010000193.1:0-6888 GCA_034370465.1 Desulfuromonadales bacterium | reverse complement strand
CAGACGCCATTCTCGATCTTGACGTAGGCCAGGCCCTTGGCACCGTAAATCTTGACGAACTCGGTGAGTTCGTCGATCTCCTTGCGGGAGAATTTAGCACAGCCTTTGGCGTTGATCCCCTTGACGATGCCGCCGCCGCTGACAACGTCGGCAAAGACTTTGAAGCCGGAATTTTGCACGGTTTCGGAGAGATCGACAAGTTCAAGGCCAAAGCGCAGATCGGGGTTGTCGACCCCGAAACGCCGCATCGCTTCCTGGTAGGTCATGCGTTCGATCGGCAATGTGATGTCCAGGCCTTTTGTCTCCTTGAAGACGCGGGCCATCAAGCCTTCCATCACCGTGATAATGTCATCGCGGTCAATAAAGGACATTTCGCAATCGATCTGGGTAAATTCCGGCTGACGATCGGCGCGCAGATCTTCGTCGCGGAAGCAGCGGACGACCTGGAAGTAGCGATCGAAGCCCGAGATCATCAGGATCTGCTTGAAAATCTGCGGCGACTGGGGGAGAGCATAGAAACAGCCGGGATTGATTCGCGACGGGACGAGGAAGTCGCGCGCCCCTTCCGGCGTCGATTTGGTGAGAAAGGGGGTTTCCAACTCAATGAACTTATTCTCCGTCAGATACTGGCGGGTGGTCTGCGCCACTTTGTGGCGGAGGATCAGATTATGTTGAAGCTGCGGCCGCCGTAAATCGAGATAGCGGTATTTAAGGCGGATATTCTCGGCGACATCGCTGTGCTCGTCGAGCATGAAGGGGAGGACTTTCGAACGGTTGAGGAGTTTGCACTCGACCACCTGCACTTCGACCTCGCCGGTCTTCATGTTCGGATTGATCGTCCCGGCCGGTCTCGGAATAACTTTGCCCCGGATCGCCAGAACATATTCGTTGCGGGCGCTCTCGGCGACTTTGTGGGCCGCACCGCACAGATCCGGATCAAAGACGATCTGGGCCAGACCTTCGCGGTCACGCAGATCGATGAAGATCAGTCCGCCATGGTCACGGCGGCGCAATACCCAACCCATCAAGCAGACATCGCGACCGATATCGGCTGCGGTCAGTTCTCCGCAATAATTAGTACGTTTCCAGTCACCTATGACATCACTCAAGGTCTTATCCTCCGGTTCAGATATTTATCGTTAAAGATCGGTGATTATAGAGAGGGGCGGAGCATGGGGTCAATCTCTAATTACGGCTCTAATTACGGCTTGAACTCACCCGACAAAATTGACGGCAGAGTTCTTTCAATCCGGTCAAGAGCGATCGTACTTTGCGTCCCGGCATCCATATTTTTGAGCTGGGCCGAACCGCTGCGAATTTCATCCTCGCCGACGATCAGCACATGTCGCGCCCGCAGTTTGTCGGCGCGGCGCATCTGGCTCTTCAGGCTCTTGCCGGCATAGTCGAGTTCAGCGCTGATCCCGAGACGTTGCAGTTTGGCGGCGAGGAGGAACCCCCAATCCCCCGCTTCCGCTCCGAGGGCGGCAACGAAGAGGTCGGGCCGCAGCGGGGCGACGCTACTTTGCCCTTTGAGGAGGACAAGGCGTTCCAGACCCATGGCGAAGCCGATGCCGGGTTGATCGGGGCCGCCAATCTCCCGAATCAAACCGTCGTAGCGACCGCCGGCCGCGACGGCATTTTGCGCGCCGAGACTGTTGGTGACCATTTCAAAGGTGGTGCGGGTGTAATAGTCAAGGCCCCGAACCATGCGCGGATTCACGGTAAAGGGGATCTCCATCTGCTTCAGGAGGCGGTTGACGGTGGCAAAGTGATCATCACACTCCGGACAAAGGTGCTCAATGATCGCCGGCGCATAGCGGGTGGCACTTTGACAGCCGGGAACTTTACAGTCGATGACGCGGAGCGGATTGGTCCGGAAACGGCGCCGGCAGTCTTCGCAGAGGTGCTCAAGTTGACTTTCGAGGGAAGCAATCAACTGGTCGCGATAAGCAGGGCGGCAAGTTGGGCAACCGAGACTGTTGATTTGCAGCGAAATATCAGGAATCTCCGCCTCGGCAAAGAAGTGGGTGAGCATCGCCAGAATCTGGGCATCGATCTTCGGGTCGGCAACGCCGATCGCTTCGGCGCCGATCTGGTGAAACTGGCGATAGCGGCCTTTCTGCGGGCGCTCATAGCGAAACATCGGGCCGAGATAGTAAAGTTTGGTCACAGCGTCGAGAGCATAAAGTTTGTGCTCGCAATAGGCCCGCATCACCGGTGCCGTCCCTTCCGGGCGCAAGGTCAGCGAATTGTCGCTGCGATCGTTAAAAGTGTACATCTCCTTTTCAACAATGTCGGTCGTTTCGCCGATGGAGCGTTTAAAGAGCTCGGTCTTTTCCACGACGGGAACGCGGATTTCGGCGAAGCCGTAAGCCTTGAAGACCCGGTGGGCGATTGCTTCCATAAACTGCCAAGTCTCAACCTCCCCCGGCAAGATGTCATTCATTCCTTTGATGCCTGTGATACTCACATTGACCTCACTTTATGGTACGCCGGATATGCTGGTTGTCTATGCCGGGGGACTGATTTTTTGCAGAAGGGGGAAGAGTCAGGACAGAGGTCGGACAAAAAGATCACGAGGGATAGATTTCCCAGACTCCCCGAACGATGTTGCGTTGCGATTTACCGTGATACATGGCGCGGTCTGCCATTTCCAGGATGCTTTTTTTGTCTGTGGCATTCTCCGGGTAATTGGCATAACCGATCGTGGCAGTTAATCGCAGCGGATTCCCGCTCTCCTGTTGAAAATTGAACTTCTCAATGGTTGAGCGGATGCGCTCGGCAACCACAGCGGAATTCTGTTGGCTGGATTCAATCAGGAGGATAGTAAATTCATCGCCGCCATAGCGAAAGAGAATATCGACATCCCGGACACAATGGCGCAGTAATCTGGCACATTCGCGCAGCACATCGCTGCCGGTGACGTGCCCGCGGGTATCGTTAACAATTTTGAAACGGTCAAGATCGATAAAGATCAGGGAGAAAGAGAGCCTATAGCGTTCGGAACGGCGGATTTCAAGATCAAGCACCTTTTGCAGATAGCGGTAATTGTAGAGACCGGTCAGGTCGTCTGTGTAGATGAGCTCGCGGGCGCCCTGGAAACGAAAGGCATTTTCGAAGCTGAGGGTGGCTTGTTCGGCGAGAAAATTAAGATTATCCACAGGAAGTGGTAATAAGAAATCGCCAAAATGGGGATTGATCAGGACCAGACCCCCCTTGACATTCTTCTCGCATCGTAAGGGGAAGACGCAAAGGGTCTGAATCTGCGCTGGCACGCCCGGGCGCAGCAAGGGAGCAAGAGCATCTCCCTGAAAAATGCGCATCTGTTCGATCTCCGGCAATAGCGGCAGGAGGGCTTGCGCCAGGGTCATGGCCTCTTCAAAATTCACCCCTTCATTGCCGTCAATTTTCGAGATTTCATCTGCCATTGCCAGAAAGGCAAAACCTCGACCTTGGCCGATTTCGCTGATCAATGTCGAAGTAGCGAGGGCAAAAAGACGATCCACATCGATCAGCGAGGTAATGCTTTGCCCCCGCTGGTAAAGACGGATCTGTCTTTTAAGGTTAAAATTTTCGTCCAGCACCCGGCGTTGTTCGACGCAGGCAGAGATCAGGTTAAAGAGTTGCTCGGGTCGACAGGGTTTAAGCAGGTAGTGTCGCGCCCCAGACTTCAGACCCTCGATGGCCGCATTCAGGGTGCTTTCGGTGGCAACGAAGATGAGGTCGGGAATGGTTTGCAAGCTGCGGGTGTAGGCCAGAAAAGGAAGTCCGGCCGGACCAACCGTCTGCAAGTCAGTAATGACGATGTCGATTTTCTGGGTCGACAGACGTTGTCGGGCAACCTCCTCCGAGGGCACAATCTCAATCTGATAGGTCGCGTCGAGAAGAAGAACATTGTAGTTCAGGTGTGCGGACGGGTCGCTATCGACGATCAAAAGAGTAGATGTCATTCTGGCCGGCTCCGCTCATGGGTGAATAAACTGCTATTCTGTAGCAAAGTTGCGACGCTGTTGTCAATGAAAAAGCCCGATTGCAGCTTTTTCACCTGCCAACTGTCAGTGCTGGCACTAAAGCGGAACGTTCCGTCGAAATCTGTCCGAAAGAGTGGGATTCCTTTGTCCTCCAGATAAGTTACGACCGATTGATTGGGGAAGCCGAAGCGGTTTTTGTATCCTGCTGAAGCGAAGGCGATGCGCGGTTGCAGGAGGTCGATGAGGGGGGCAGGGACGGAGCGCTGGCTGCCGTGATGGGGCAGTTTGAAGAGGGTCACCGGCCCCGATGGTGGATTCGCCAGGAGATTCTGTATCCCCTTTTCAGCGAGGTCGCCGGTTAATAGGGCTCCCTGGTTCTTGCTGCGGACATAAATGGCCAGAGATTGGTCGTTTTCATCCTTCGAGTCAGTTACGGTCGGGCGAAAGAGGGCGAGTTGCAGGTCGTTATTATTGAGATAATATGTCCACCCTGGCGGCGTGACTTCCAGAGGGATGCGACGGTCGCGGAGCACCGGCAGCAAGGGATCGTCGACCGCAAGGGGCGTTCCGACGATCAGGCGTTGCGCCGGGATGTCGGTCAGGATGGAGAGCAGCCCCTTGGCATGATCGGGGTGGGAGTGGGTGAGGATGATGCCGTCCAGTCGGTGGACGCCGAGGCGGCCGAGGGCCGGAGCCACGAGCTGACGGCCGGTATCGAGCCGGTCGCCATAAAGTCCGCCGCCGTCGATGAGGTAATGGCTGCTGCCGAGGGAAACCAGCAACGCTTCTCCTTGTCCGACACTGATGGCTGTGACCGTTAAATCCGGGAGCGGGCGCATCCCCCAGAGTAAGGGGAGGAAGGCAACAGCGATCAGGCCGCGGCGGAGAGAGCTTTTCCCACTGGGAAGAAAGAGAGCGACAGTCAACAAAGAGATGGTCGCAAGGAGCGCAAAAGAAGGGTAAAGCATCCAGCCGGACAGGCCGGGGACGGTCAGCAACAGCGCAACAATCTGCAGCAGCGCCGCAATGACGGCTTCGCAACCGCTCAAAAGGATGAGGGCAAATTCCGGGGTCACCGGCCAGAGCAGGGAACCGGCCAGCGCCAGGGGGACAGCTACCCAGCTGATGACTGGAATAGCGAAAAGGTTGGTGATGATGCCGCTCGGAGCGACGAGGTGAAAGTGGTAGATGACCAAGGGCAAAGTCGCCAGGGTGGCGGCCAGTGAAGAAAAGAGTAGGGCGGCGAGATACTGGACAATCTTTGACCTCTCCGTGACCAGTGGCGCCCAGTGGCGACTGCCGCAGAGGATGCCGGCCAAAGCGGCGAAAGAGAGTTGAAAGGAGGGGGTAAAGAGGAGCAGCGGCTGGCAAAGGAGGAGGACCAGAGCGGCAAAGCAGAGGATATTCATCGGTTCGGTCTTGCGGCGCAGCAAAAAGAGAGCGGAGCCGACCAGGACCATGAGCAGGGCGCGCTGGGTTGAGACGCCGATACCGGTCCAGAGCAGGTACAGGATCAAAAGCGGCGCAATCAACAGTGGCAGGATGCGGGCCGGGGGAGCAGCGAGTAGTAGGCGGGTAGAGCGGCGATAAAGGGTGAGGCCGACAGCGTACAGTGCCAGTCCGACCAGCGCGAGATGCAGACCAGAGATGGCAAAGAGATGCGAGACGCCGCCGCGGGCAAGGAGATCGCGAAGCTTTGGATCCAGCCCGCTTTTGTCGCCGATCGCCAAGGCTTTGACCAGCGGGCTGTAACTTGAGGGGAGCTCTGCGGTGATAAAGCGTGCCGTGGCGGTGCGGCCCTGTTCGACCCAGCTGCGCTGGCCGGGGAGGGCAGGTCGCAGCCGTAAAATCTCTGCACTGTTCGGCACAAAGCCGGTGACAAAGATCTCGTTGAGAGCCAGTTGCCGGCCGAGATCAAACTCCCCGGGCGTGCCAAAGGGCCGCGGCTTTTTCAGCTTTGTGCTGAAACGGATATCGTCGCCGGGATTCCATAAATTCTCGCCATTTTCGACGTAAAGCCGCAAGCGCCCTTGTGTCTCGATTTCTCCGCCGCTGGCGATGATCCGCGCACTCTGGACATCGATGGAGTAGCCGCTCAGCGCCCGGGCGGTTGTCGCTAAAATCCGCCCGTCAATAATCACCGCATCACTCTCTGCAAAGTTGAAGAGATGCGTTGCAGTGACCTGCGGGTAGCGATTGAGATCGTACAGGGCAATGCCGAGGCAGAGGCTGATAGCGCAGATCAGCGAAAAAGCAATCCTGACTCTGTGGCGGAAGATGACCCACAGCAGGAGAAGTGCGGCGGGGACGATCAGACTCAAGGAGGAAAAGGGGGAGGCGTTGTCCCCGATCAGGATTCCGGCAACATACGCCGCCAGCAGGAGGAAGGGCGCCACCGGAGAGGATCAGTCCAGACTGTGCAGGCGGGTCAAAAGGGTGAGCAGGCGATTGACATTCTGTGCGGTCACGCTGGCGTCGGCCGGGAGGCCGGCAAGAATCCGGTAATCATCAGCGGTTGAGCGCCTCTTTACCAGGGTGAGAAGATCGACGCCGCCGCGCGGGGGGAGCTCGATGTCGAGTTGATGCTGTCCGACCGGAAGATACCATGTGCCGATACTTTTTTCCTGAAGATAAGGCGGAAAGTCGGTTTGCCACGAATCCCGCATATTCAGGGTGCCGGTGAGACGCTTCGCCCCGGTGGCGATGAGATTGAACGTGTAGACCGCACTCCGGTCGACGCTGAAGCGGAGGGAAACGCTGCCACCTCCCCCATCGCTGCGCAGCCAGTAACCGCCATGCGGTTCGCCAAGATGGCGCTGGTCAGTCTTGAGCGATCCCTGCGCGGCGACCTCTTCGGCTTCAAAAAGGATGCTTTCACCCTGCAAGGGGAGGAGACTTTCCAGATCGAGAGCGCGCA
>JAXMLA010000192.1:0-58886 GCA_034370465.1 Desulfuromonadales bacterium | reverse complement strand
AAGCCCCGTGCAGAGGCACGGGGCTTTTGTTAATCATTGCGTCAGCAAACAAGAATTAAATCTTGTTGACTTTCGAGGCCTGGGGGCCTTTCTGGCCCTGACCGACTTCGAACGTTACACGATCGCCCTCGGCAAGGGATTTGAAACCGTTACCCTGAATTTCAGAGAAGTGAACAAAGACGTCCGGACCATTGTCCTGCTGAATGAATCCGAACCCTTTGGCGTCGTTAAACCATTTGACTGTACCTTCTGCCATTGTCTTGCTCCTTTTCGTCCCCCTTGGGGCCGGTTGAAATTGTTGTGCAAACTCTACTTCTTGTAACAACAAACAAAAACACACACAAACTGGGTGTCTGTGTGTTCTGTTCCTTACTGACACGCTGTCAATTGTTGAACAAAAAGGTTACACAAACTTACTGGCGAACATTACACGTCCTTCTCGGCCAATGCAACTATTTTTTTAAATTTTTTTCAAAGTTAAATTTCATCCCCTGGGCGTGGCAACGACGATCCCTTCTTGCAGGGCAATCTTTAAAAATTTCCGGGCCTCGCTGCTGCTGATTCCCAGCCGGGCGGCAAGTTTTTCTGCCGGCCGGTTTCCATCGAGCTCCAGCAGTAATTGAAAATACGTTTGCGGGAGGACTTCCGTGCAGACCTCCCCCTGTCCGGAATAAAGGACGGCAAAAGAGCCGACCGCTTTGAGCCGGGGCACTGCCGCGGCGAGTTGTAGTGCCCCGAGCTGCAAAAGTTCCTCGATGTCATAGTGAAAGGTCGCGAAGCGGGCAGAGTCACTGCGCCGCAGCGGGGTACGCAACGCGTCGATCTTAGCCAGGTCACGGGTTTTAGGGCTCCGGGGAGACGGAGACTGGATAATTGCCGCGTGATAATAGTTGTAGTCGACGAGGTCGAGGGCCATCGGCAGGAGTTTTGCGACGCTCCGGCGCGGGAAGATCTCACTGAGAAAGCGCCGCTGCCATGACCAGATCGTTTCATCGGTCTGCTCCTCGGGTTCAGGGTCATGACCAACCTCCGCCAGAAGCCAATCGGCAAAAGTGTGAAGAAGCTCAGAAGGGGAGAGTTTCAATCCGGCAGCGATGGAGTTAAACCATGCCACGGCCTTGCCCCGACTGTAGAAGATGTCGCAGGCCTGCGCGAGGCGACGGGCGGCGGCGAGATCCTGGGCGTTAAAGGTCGGCGTTGCCTGGATGGTGTAGGGGGGATGCGGCACATGCTGCAACTGCAACTCTCCGCTTTTGCTCGCCAAGGGGGTACCGGGGAGGATCGCCAGCGGGAAGATGTCGAGCTGATTGGGATACTGCTGCAAAGCAAAATCGAGACTCTTTCTGAACTCCGGCAGCGAGTCGCCGGGGAGGCCATAAATCAGATCGAAACCGAAAGTGACACCGGCGTGGTTCAACAGGGCGATCTTGCGCCTGAACTCTTCGGGGTCGAAACGGCGGCCGACCATGCCGAGAACCCGGGGGGAGGCTGATTGCAGCCCGATCTGCAAAGAGCAGGAGATCTCCGCAAAGAGTTGCGCTGACTCGGCATCGAGAAATTCGTAGCGGACTTCAAAGTGGAAGTGCACCTGCGGCGCTTGCTCCCGGATCATCTTGAGGATGAGCTTGGCCCGCTTGAGATCCTGATTAAAGGTGGAGTCGAGGACAAAGACCTGACGGACGCCATGGCGCACGAGATAATCGAGTTCCGCTGCAACCCGCTCCAAGGGGAAGCGCCGCACCGTCCGCGTCCCCATACCATCAAAGCAGAATTCACAGGCAAAGGAGCAGCCGCGCGCAAGTTGCCATAAAACCCCGTCCGGGATGTAGGCATCGAGCTGACCGGACAGCCAGGGGGACGGGAGTTTTTCCAGGGAAAGGGGCGGTGCGGGGACGATTTCAGCCGAATGCCGGCAAAGCAGGCCGGTCAGGTCGTCGAGGGGTAAGGCATAAAGAAGGCGATGCAGGAGTTCCGGCAGCGTCCCCTCCCCTTCGCCGACCACCAGAAAGTCGAAAGGCGCTTCCGCCATCACGCCGGCCGGATCAGCGGTTGCCTCAGCGCCGCCACACAACAGGATCAGCTGCGGCAACCGTCTGCGCAATTCCTGGACGAGAAGAACGACCTCGGCACGATTCCAGACATAAAGACTAAAACCGACGATCCCGGCGCCGGTTTGCACAATCTCCATTGCCATCGTCGCGACGGCAGTGCCGCAAAGATAGTCGCCCAAGGTGACTTTAACCGTTTTTTTTCGATGAAAATGGGAAGCAATACTGGCATGGAGAAAGGCGGCAGCAAGGGGGACCGACTGTGGAGAGGGCTTGACGTGAAGAGTGACAAGATGAAGATGCATGGCCGCTGCGGGTTCTCAGAAAAGATGGAGATCAAGGATCGCGTGGCACAAAAAAGGGAGGCGGCCATGACGGCCGCCTCGCAGGGACGCGTCCTCTAGGGATATTCTACTGGCTTTTCAGCATTTTCTTGCCGTCGGCAAAGAGCATCTCTACCTTGCCCGGGCTTTGGCGTTTGACGATACCGAGTCCGAAAGTCGTATGTTTGACCAGGCTGTTGACCTTGTACTTGCCTTGCATGCTGTAGGCAATCGCCTGTTCCGGCTGCATCTTGACGATCTGCTCGGCCCACTCCTGCTTTTCTCCGGCCGCCGGGTCTTTACGGCTCACCCGCGGAGCACCCTTGGCGGTGGTTGCTGAGGCCGCTTTGGGGGCGGCGGCTTTTTTGGCAGGCAGCGGACTACGGTAATTATGCACGCCGTTACAGGTATTGCACTGAACGCGGACGATCTTTTCTTCAACCATGGCAACGATGGTATGGTTCATAACCTCTTGACAACGGGTACAGCGCGCCTCGGTAATATCACCGGTAGACATTTTTTTTACCATCAGATGTTGCTCCCAGAATTTGTTCGTAAAAACGAAAGGGCGGCAAAATTGCCGCCCCCTTCAGCTCGACTCTTTATACGCGGGGCCCTGTCAGAATGATCGTCTTCTACCTGAAGGCTGGCAGCAAAGCGTTTGAGTTATAAGGATAGTGCAAGTAAGAAGAGCAAGTCAATCACTGAAAACGGCGAGAAGGCGAGGATGGTACAAAGAAACGAATAAGAAAAAGCCTGAGATGACTCAAAGGCCTGAGGTTAATTCGCGTCAAAAGTCGCGTCAACCACAAAAAATAAGGGGTCAGCCAAACGGCTAACCCCTTGAAATTTATGGTGCCCAGAGCCGGAATCGAACCAGCGACACGTGGATTTTCAGTCCACTGCTCTACCGACTGAGCTATCTGGGCGTCAGAGCAGTGATTTATAGTAGATACCTGCGTGACTGTCAAGAATTTTTTAGGTATTTGTGAAAATTATCGGCGGTGCTGCACGGGAAGGGTGACGCGGAAGATCGCCCCGCCGGCCGGTGAATTCAATGCCTTGATCTTCCCCTGATGCTGCTCGACAATCCGCGCACAGATCGCCAGACCCAGGCCGGTCCCCTCGGCACGGGTGGTGAAAAAGGGCTTGAAGATGCTATCGATCACCTCTTTCGGGATGCCGGTGCCGCTATCTTCAATCTCGACCTGCACAGCCCGGTCGCCGTGCAGTCGTACCGCCTTGAAGCGAAGAATCAGGTCCCCTCCCTGCGGCATCGCTTGCGTCGCGTTCTGGATAAGGTTGGTAAAGAGTTGGGAAAGGCGGACCGCATCGCCAAAAACCCCCGGCAGACCGGCTTCGGCCTTGATCTCGACCTGGATATTGGCTTGCGCCATCGATTGTTCCTCTTTGGCAAGCAAGGCGCCGATGAACTCGGGCAGATGGCAGGAATCGTAACAGATCATCTGCTTGCGCGAAAAGGAGAGGATACCACCGACGATCTCTTCGAGGCGACGGGCTTCCCGCTTGATCGTCTCCACATAAAAGCGGGCTTCCTCGCTATCGATTAACCGCTCCAAGCGGTGGGCAAAGCCGCCGATGGCGATCATCGGATTCTTCAAATCGTGCGCAATCGATGCCACCAGTTCGCCGAGAAGGGCCATCTTCTCATCTTGTTGCGACCGCACCTCAAGCCCGCGCAACTCTTCATTGGTACTTTCCAGTCGGCGCAACAGCATGACATTATCGATGGCGACTTCGGCGTGACGCGCATAAGCTTCAGCTTCCGCAAGCCTTGAAGTCGGCAGGGACGCGGGGCTGCCGGTGAGGATCAGGGCACCGATCAACCCTTCGCGACCGCAGAGCGGAATGCAGGCGTACTCCCGGATGGCAAAGAAGTGATTAAAGAGGGCGGTAATTTCATCTTCCTCTTCAGTCTCTGGCAGGGTGCAGGTCACTCCCTCTTTGCAAGCCTGGGAGATTAACGTTGTCGCCGCCAGTTGAAAGCGCAGACGGATGGCGGCACGATTAAAGTCTTCATCGCGTTGCCGGCGCTGACTCTCGGTCGTGACTCGGGGATGACTCCAGGCTTGGAGGGGGGCTTCAGGGGGGAGGACAAAAGCGGCGGTCTCTTGGGTGATGCCGAGCATCCCTTGCAATACGTGTGAGCGCTTGTTGTAAAGCAGGAGGATTGCCGCCGCAAAATTGCCGCCGCTCGGGGCGGTTAATGCCGAAAGGAAAAAGTGGATGAGGTCGTTGAGCCGTTGCGTTCGCTGAATCCCGAGGGAATAGGCGTTGAAGGTGTTGAGGTGCTTGGTCGCCATCAGCAGGGGCCTTCCGCAAGAGGAGCAACCATAACGCAGCGGTCGGCGCTGGTCGCGGGATTTAAAATCTCCTCAATCGATGGCTGCATTGGGCCTCAGGGACGGAGGGATCAGCCGATCTTTTCCTGGCGTTCCTGCTCGGTTTTGCAATCGATGCAGAGGGTCGTCACCGGCCGGGCCTTTAAACGGGCCGGGCTGATGTCCTCGCCGCAACTTTCGCAGATGCCAAACTCTCCGTCATCGATACGCTCTAAAGCTTCACGAATTTTGAGGATGAGTTTGCGCTCGCGGTCACGAATTCGCAGCTCGAAGTTACGATCGGATTCGAGAGAGGCACGGTCGGTGGGGTCAGGGAAATTGGTCTTTTCATCCGTCATCTCGGTGACGGTTCTGCCGGCATCGCGCAGCAAGGTGTCAAGCTGCTCATGGAGGGTTTTCTTGAGTTCTTCCAACTGGATATGGTCCATTGCTAGCCCCTTGTCAGTTTAGGTTAGCTGGCGATTATAAAGAAGAAACCATTTACGGTCAATCAGATAAAAAAGTGTTTCTTTCACCAGGAGGATTAGCGAGGGAATTGGGCAAAGATCAGATAAGCCATCATCAGCGCCAAACCCCAGAGGATCACGATATCAGAATGTTTCGTCGGCGGCGACGAGGCAAGAGCCCGGGTCTCTTCGCTGATTGTCGGGGTCGGCACTTGCGCCAGCACCGTCCCCAGCAAACGGTCAAAGCCGGCATACATATTGGCGATAATCAAAAAATCGTCGCCGGCATTGATCGTCAGGAAGGCCCGCTGCCGAACCCGCACCGTCTCCACCGCCGTAATCTCGCTCCAGAGAAAAGCCCGCACCCGGCCGAGGCGGATCAATCGCAAGCCATCGCTATCGACTTCGATCCGTCTTGCTACACATTCAAAGAGGAGATAGCCGAGGGGGAGGAGGGCACAACCGACCACCAGCAACTTAGCGGAAGGTTGCTCCTGAATGATGACAATCCCTGCGAGGACCAGACAAAGGAGGACGACGAGGCCGAGAGGGAGGACGAAAGAATTCCGGATACGGTAGGTCTGCATAGTTTTAAATCTCCGAGCGAAGGAAGGTGCCACTCTTCCCGCCTTCTTTGCTTTCAAGTTGGATGGCACCGATCACCATCTCTTTATCGATCGCTTTGCACATATCGTAAATCGTCAATCCGGCGACCGCGACCGCTGTCAAGGCCTCCATCTCCACCCCGGTGGTGCCGGTCAACTTCACCGTTGCGCTGATCGTCACTCGCCCCTCGGCGGGATAAGGGAGAAAGTCGACGGCAATGCCGGTGAGGAGGAGGGGATGGCACAGAGGGATAAGATCGGGCGTCTTCTTCGCCGCCATGATCCCGGCGAGGCGGGCGACGGCAAATACGTCGCCTTTTTCGATGGTGGCGTCGAGGATGCGCTGCAATGTCGCCGGCCGCATCCGCACCTCGCCGCTCGCCACCGCCACCCGCCGCGTCGGCGTCTTCTCGCCGACCTCGACCATCACTGCTTTGCCGTCACTATCGAAATGGGTTAATCCCTGACTCATCTTCACCTCCATCATTCAAACAAGCCTTCCAGCGCCTCGGCGGCGCTGCGTACACCAATCAATTCCATCCCCGGCGGGGCGTCGAGATTTTTCAAATTTCCCTGCGGCAACAGGCAGCGGGTAAAGCCGAGGCGGGCCGCTTCCTTGACCCGCAGTTCGGGGCGGGAGACGGCGCGGACTTCGCCGGCGAGGCCGACTTCGCCGAAGAGGATGGCGCGCGGCGGGATCGGCCGGTTCATGTGGCTGGAGGCGAGGGCCGCCATCACCGCCAGATCAGCGGCCGGCTCGTCGAGTTTGACGCCGCCGGCGACGTTGACAAAGATATCCTGGGCGAGGAGCGACAGCCCCACCTTCTTTTCGAGGACGGCGACGAGGAGGGAGACACGGTTGTGGTCGATCCCCATGGTGGTGCGCCGCGGCGTACCGAGGGAGGAGCCGGAGACCAGCGCCTGCACTTCGACGAGGATCGGCCGGCTCCCTTCGAGAGAAGCGACGACGCTGCTGCCGGTGGCGCCTTCGGCGCGCTCGGCGAGGAAGAGTTCCGACGGGTTCGCGACTTCGCTGAGACCCGATTCCTTCATCTCGAAGACACCGATCTCGTTGGTCGAGCCGAAGCGGTTCTTGACGGCGCGAAGGATGCGGTAGGGATGGCCGGGATTCCCTTCGAAGTAAAGAACGGTGTCGACGAGGTGTTCGAGGACGCGCGGCCCGGCGATGGCGCCATCCTTGGTAACGTGGCCGACAAGGAAGGTGGGGATGCCGTCGACCTTGGCGGTCTGCATCAGCCGGCCGGCACATTCGCGCACCTGACTGACCGAGCCGGGGGCGGATTCGAGGGCGGCAGTGAAGATCGTCTGGATCGAGTCGATAACCAGAAAGGCGGGCTTGAGTTCGCGCACCCGGTCGAGGATCGCTTCGAGGGCAGTCTCGGCAAGGAGGTAGAGCTGCCCGTCCGCGACGCCGAGGCGATCGGCGCGCATCTTGATCTGTTTGGTCGATTCTTCGGCGCTGACATACAGGGCGATGCCGCTGGCGGCAAGCTGGCCGACCGCCTGCAACAGCAGGGTCGACTTGCCGATGCCGGGGTCGCCGCCGATGAGGATCAGGGAGCCGGGGACGACGCCGCCGCCGAGGACGCGGTCGAATTCACTGATGCCGCACTGGAGCCGATCCTCTTCGCTGGCATCGACTTCATGCAAGCGTTGCGGCCGGCCGAGGGAGGCGGTCATCCGCGGCGTACTCCCTTTGGCAGTGATGGTGACGGTCTCTTCGGCGAGAGAGTTCCAGGCGCCGCAGTCGGGGCAGCGCCCCAGCCATTTGGGCGACTGGAAGCCGCATTGCTGACAATTGTAGAGGGTCTTTTGTTTCATGGTTGCGCAGTGTACGGGCTTGCTCAGGCAGTGTCAACGGCTGTTGCGAGCTGCGACTTCTGCCTTGACAAGTGGTGCTTCCTCGGCTATTTAGATGAAAATCATTTCTATTTAACGAGATCTTCATGCCGAGCGATTTTTCCCAACTCCTTAAAAATCTGCAACTCAAGGCGACGCCGCAGCGTCTGGCCATCCTCGATATCATGCGCGCCGCTCCCACCTATCTCAGCCCCGAGGAGGTGCAGAGTCAACTGCAACTACGCGCTGACAACAAGGTCGGACTGCCGACGATCTACCGCAACCTCGAAGAACTCTCCAACCAGGGGGTGCTCAGCAAGATTCTCCACCCCAACCGGCAGCTTTATTACTACTACTGCGCCAATCGCGAACATCATCATCACTTTGTCTGCCTCGCCTGCCGCACGGTGCAGGACATCCACGACTGCGGCTGTGCCGAGCTGGCGAGCCAGATCGATGGCCAGGTCGAACTCCAGATCATGCAGGCCCTCGGTACCTGTCGCCGTTGCTGCAGCCAGAACGCCTGAAGGGACGATTGACCATGCCCAGGATTCTCCTCCTTATTCTGCTTTTCAGCGGCCTCTTTTTGCCGGCGTGCAATAAACCCGAGAGTGCTCCGCCCGCCGCCACCAAGCTGCAGGTCGTTACCTCCCTCTTCCCCCTTTACGACTTTGTCCGGCAAATCGGCGGCGACCAGGTCGAGGTCACCCTGCTCCTGCCGCCGGGGGTAGAGGCGCACAGTTTCGACCCGAAACCCGATGATATCCTCCGCGTCAATCGCGCCGGTCTCTTCATCTACACCCACAAAGCGATGGAGGTCTGGGCGGCGACGATAGCAAAGAGCGTCGATCCGGCCAAGGTGACGATCGTCGATGCCAGCGTCGGGGCGCAATTGCGCCCGAGCAGCGGCGATGCGGATGAGCATGATGCCCATGCCCACGCTCATAACGCCGGGGCGATCGATCCCCACCTCTGGCTCGACTTTGCCAACGCGCAGGTCATGGTCGACAATATCGCCGAGGCGATGGCCGGCAAAGATCCGGCGCATCGCGACCTTTATCTCGCCAATGCCGCGGCGTATCGGGGCCGTCTTGATCGCCTTGATGCCGATTACCGCCGCAGCCTTGCCGATTGCAAAAAACGGACACTGTTGCAGGGCGGCCACTTTGCCCTCGGCTATCTCACCGCCCGCTACGGCCTGAAGTATCATGCCGCCGCCGCCGTCAATCCCGAAGCCGAGCCGACGGCGGCGACGATGGCGGCCCTAGTTAAGCAGATGCGCCGCCAAGATCTCCGTTACCTCTTCAGCGAAGAGCTGGTCTCGCCCAAGCTGGCGGAGACGATTGCCAAAGAAGCAGGCGGATCGGTTCTCCTGCTCAGTGCCGCCCATAATGTCAGCAAAGCCGACTTTGAGCGGGGGATCACTTTTGTCGAGATCATGGAGCGCAACCTGAAGAATCTGCAGATCGGACTTCAATGCCGATGATCCTCCTCCAAGCCGAACAACTGCATATTGCCTACGGCAGTACCGATATTCTCCGCGACATCTCTTTTCAGGTGCAGACCGGCGACTATCTCGGCATTGTCGGCCCCAACGGTTCAGGGAAGAGTACCCTGATCCGGGCGATGCTCGGCCTTGTCCCCGTCACCTCCGGCACCGTCCGCCTCCTTGGACAACCGTTGTCACTCTTCAACGACTGGCAGAAGATCGGCTATCTCCCCCAGCGCCTCAGCTTTGCCAACCCCCACTTCCCCGCCACCGTCGAAGAGATCGTCCGTCTCGGCTTCATTGACAAGAACGGCCCGAAGCGCCGCATCGACAACCGTGAAGCCAAACAACTCGAAGAGATCCTCAGCCGCATGGGGATTATCGATCTGCGCCAGCAGCTGATCGGTCACCTTTCCGGCGGGCAGCAGCAGCGCGCCCTCCTCGCCCGGGCCCTGGTGGGCCGCCCGGCCCTCCTCCTCCTTGATGAACCGACCACCGCCCTCGACCCGGAGACGCGGGAGGATTTCTACGACATTGTCAAGGAGCTCAACCGTGAGCTGGGGACGGCGATTATCCTCATTACCCACGACACCTGGAATATCGGTCAGTATGCCAAGCGCTTTGTCTACCTCGACAAAACCGTGATCTTTGACGGCACCTTTGCCGAGTTCTGCGCGTCGGCGGAGATGACCAGCTTCTTCGGCGAACACTCGAACAAGACCATCTATCATCATCACGGAGACCACTGCTGATGCCAACTTTCGAGATCTTTGGCTACGGCTTTATCCAGCGCGCCCTGATCGCCGGGACGCTGATCGGTCTCCTCTGTGCCCTCCTCGGCCTCTTTTTGGTGCTGCGCCGCTTCTCCCTGATCGGCGACGGCCTCGCCCACTTCACCTTCGGCAGTGTCGCCCTCGTCCTCCTCTGCGGCGTCAGCGCCCACTGGGTGACTTATGCGGCGATTCCGTTGGTCCTGGTCGGCGCCCTCGGCATTCTCAAGCTGACTTCCAGCGCCCGCATTCATGGCGATACCGCCATCGGCATCGTCTCCGCCCTCGGTATCGCTCTCGGCGTTATCCTTTCCAGTCTTTCCGGCGGCTATAATGTCGATCTCTTCAGCTATCTCTTCGGCAATATCCTGATCATCACCCGCAACGATGTCCTCCTCACCGCCGCTCTCGCGATCGTCGTTATCGCGGTGGTGGCGCTGCGCGGCCGCGCCTTCTTTGCCGTCGCCTTCGATGAAGATCTCGCCCGCACCTCGGGGATCAATACCGGCCGCGCCAATATTATTCTGGTGCTCCTCACCGCCCTCACCGTCGTCCTCGCCATGAAGCTGGTCGGAATCATGCTCGTCTCCGCCCTCCTCATCCTGCCGCCGGTGGCGGCGCTGCAACTTGGCCGCGGTTTTTTGCCGACCCTCCTGCTGGCTGCTGCCTGCGGCATCCTCTCGGTCCTCAGCGGCATCCTCGCCTCCTTTGCCCTGAATCTGCCGACCGGCGGGACGATCATCGTCGCTTCGTTTCTGCTCTTTGTAGTGGCGGCGCTGGCGGGTAGGTGGCGGATGAGGAGATAAAGAATGTAGGTCGGGTTAGCGCAGCGTAACCCGACGATCCCGATAATCCGCAAAACGTTGGGTTACGCCCTGCGGGCTAACCCAACCTACGAATTCAAAAATAACCTCCCAAGGAAACCCATGATTCAGCTCATCAACATCAGCCGCCAGCACGGCAGCCAGATCCTTTTTCAAAACGCTTCCGCCCAGATCCTTCCCGGCAGCCGCAGCGGCCTGGTCGGCCCGAACGGCGCCGGCAAGACCACGGTCTTTCGCCTGATCACCGGCGAAGAACAGGTCGACAGCGGCGACATCGTCATCCCCAAGGGGGCGGTGATCGGCTACTTCTCGCAGGATGTCGGCGACATGTGCGGTCGCTCCGCTCTGGCCGAGGTCATGGCCGCTTCCGGCAATACCGTGCAGCTCGGCGAGGAGTTGACACAGATGGAAGCGCAGATGTGCGATCCGTTGGATGATGACGTCATGACCGCGCTTTTGGAGCGCTACGGTGAGGCCCAGGCCGAATTCGAGAATCGCGGCGGCTACGACCTCGAATCCCGCGCCCAGGCGGTCCTCACCGGTCTCGGTATCGGCCCCGACGCCTATGATCGCCCGGTTGAGTCGTTCAGTGGCGGCTGGAAGATGCGCATCGCCCTCGCCAAGATCCTTACCCTCAACCCCGACTATCTCCTGTTGGACGAGCCGACCAACCATCTCGACGTCGAATCGATCATCTGGCTCGAAGAGTGGCTATCCACCGACTTCAAAGGGGCGCTGCTCATGACCAGCCATGACCGCGAGTTCATGAACCGCTCGGTGAAACGGATCATCGAGGTCTCAAGCGGGACGATCACGACTTATACCGGCGACTACGACTACTACGAACGGGAGCGCGATATCCGCCTCGAACAGCTCCTCGCCAGCCATCGTCGCCAGCAGGAGATGCTCGCCAAGGAGGAGGAGTTCATCGCCCGCTTTGCCGCCCGCGCCAGTCATGCCGCCCAGGTGCAATCGCGGGTGAAGAAGATCGACAAGATCGAGCGCATCGAGATTCCGGCGGCGCAGCGCAAGGTCAAGTTCGAATTCCCGCCGGTGCCGCGCAGCGGCGACGATGTCGTCAAGATCGAAGGCCTCGCCAAGGGCTGGGAACTCCCGGACGGCAGCGTCAAGTCGGTCTTCGGCGGCGTCAACGGCCTGATCCGGCGCGGCGAAAAGATCGCGGTGGTCGGCGTCAACGGCGCCGGTAAATCGACCTTCCTCAAGGTCCTCGCCGGCCAGACCGAGCCGAGCGCCGGCAGCGCCGTCATCGGCGCCAGCGTGCAGACCGGTTACTTCAGCCAGCACGCCATGGAGATCCTCGACCCCAAGCTCACCGTCTTCGAGACGGTGCAGAATGCCCTCCCCAACGCCACCATCGGTGCGGTGCACAACCTCTGCGGCGCCTTCCTCTTCAGCGGCGAGACCGCCGAGAAGCGCATCGATCGCCTCTCCGGCGGCGAGAAGAGCCGGGTGGTCCTCGCCACCCTCCTCGCCCGCCCGTTGAACTTCCTCATCCTCGACGAACCGACCAACCATCTCGACATCGACTCGCGCGAACTGTTGTTGCAGGCGCTGCAGGACTTCGGCGGCACCGTCATCCTCGTCAGCCACGACCGTCACTTCCTCCGCGCCCTGGTCAACCGCGTCTTTGTCGTCGATCACGGCGAGATGATCATCTATGAAGGGGATTACGACTACTACCTGCACAAGAGCGGCCGCGAAGCGCACGGCGGGTAAGACGAAAGCGAGCGAAGCGAGCAAGGGGGTATCTTTTTAGTCACCCATCTCAGCTCCCCCATGCATAATCATGACTTTTTTCGGCGACTATTAATCCGCGTCAAATCCTTCCCACCGGTTTTGCTCTAGTTGTACTCTAACAGCAGCACGCAAGGAGCGAAACCACGAAGACGTCAAGGTTTATATCCCATCCATAGCGATCCGAAAAAACTTTGCGGTGGACATACTGAAAATTTTTGTTTATAATTCGCGCCATTATGATGATGGACTCGAATAATCCGCTACATCGCCGCTGTAACATCCTCCTTTCTCACCCGCTCTTCGCTCTTCTCCTTACGCCACCCTGAAAATCTGTTCACCGCAGTAAGCCGACCTCCCTGCCCGTAAAGTCTGTACGCATCTTTTTGTAAAACTCGCTGCCGACACTTCTGCCGAGAGGGCAAAACGGTCTCATCCGAAGCCGATTCTTGACCGCCCTCTTATAATCAGGAGCCTTTACGCATGAAAATCGAAATTTTCGAATCCGCAAAATACGATCCCAAGGTAAGCGATTCACCCTCCGCCGCCCTGAAATGGGCCGAGGGGCAGTATTTCTTGCTCATGGCTAAAAAGGCTGGCGTCGAAGTGCAGCGGTATGAGTTTGAGCAGAATCCTATGGCCTTTGTCGAGCATGCCGGTGTTGCCGTTCTGTTACGGAACAAAGGGCTCAAGGCTCTGCCGACAATCTTCATCGATGGCAAATTAACGGAACAGGAGGGGTCGATCGAGTTCGTTGATTTGGAAAAGGCTCTTGCTCTCCGTGGTGTAAAACTTTGATCGGTTCACTTCCCCAGACGAGAGAACCTTGGGGTTATCTCCCTTTTTATCGGCGCCATCCGCAGATCTTGTCCTTTGGTCTGCTGCTGACCCTCTTCTCCAGTTTTGGCCAGACATTTCTGATTTCCGTCTTTGTCCCCCAGTTTCTGACGACCTTCGCGCTCGATACCGCGCAGTTTGGAACGCTGTACGCCGCCGCCACCCTGGCGTCGGCTACCTGTCTCCCCTATTTCGGGGGCCTTCTCGATCGCGTACCGCTGCGCCGTTTCACTTTGGCGGCAGGACTGGGTCTGGCGCTCTCTTGTCTGGCCCTGGCGCTGGCCCCGAATGTGGTGGTGCTCTTCGCGGCCCTCCTCGGTCTGCGACTGACCGGGCAGGGGTTGTTGACGCTGACCGCATCGACGACCATGGCGCGACTCTTCGTGTCGGGGCGAGGACGGGCGCTGAGCCTCTCCGGGCTCGGCTATCCCCTCGGCGAAGGAATTCTTCCCCTCTGCGTGGTCTTCCTGGTTCATGGCGTGGGGTGGCGCCTGAGCTGGACGATCCTTGGTGCTGTCATCGTCCTGGTGCTGCTGCCGGCGATCGTCTGGCTGCTGCGTGCAGTGCCGGAGAACTCTGACTCGGCGCCGGAAGAGCATCCGGCCCCTCCGGCCAATTTGGCGCTGCTGCGTGACGGGCGCTTTTACGCCCTCCTGCCGGGGAACCTCTTTTTGCCGCTGGTCCTCACCGCCCTCTTTCTTTACCAGATGCCGCTGGCGGAGAGTCGGGGCTGGACGACCCAGATCATGGCGACGGGGTTCATCGGTTTTGCCGGTGCCCGCATGGTCGCTTCGCTCCTCGTCGGTCCGTGGATCGATCGCTACGGAGCTCTCTTTCTCTTTCCCTTTATCCTCCTCCCCCTCTGTGCCGGTCTGGTCATCCTGGCTCTGGGCTCGGCGCCCTGGGTCGCGCTCCTTTACCTCACTCTCGCCGGGGTGAGTCAAGGGATCGCCGGACCGACAATGACCTCCCTGTGGGCGGAGATTTACGGGATAAAGTCCCTGGGGGCGACCAAGGGGACGGTAACGACGGTCGGCGTCTTTGCCACCGCCCTCGGCCCGGTGCTGCTCGGCGGGCTGCTCAAGGTCGGTGTCTCCTTCTCGTACATTGTTGCCGGCTGCGCCGGACTCGGTCTGCTGGCGGTCGGGGTGAGTTTTCTCGTGCGCTGGCGTCTCGGCGGGGTCTCCGCAGAAGTGCCGGCTTGAAGTTTTTCCTTATCATCAGTGTCAGGACAATATTGCCCGATGAAATCCGCAAGTAACCATATAGCCAAAGAACAGAACCCCGAGGCAGAGGAACGCGCCCATCTCGCCGATGTGCAGCGTCGGCTGCATCACACCGTGCAAAAGATTGACAAGCGCCTTTCGCGCTATCAGCAAGAGATTCAGGAGCAGAAGACTTATCTCTGGGAAAATCGCTCGGAGATGGATCACGTCGAAAAGATCGCGACGCGTGAGGCGATCGGGCAGACGGTTATGACCGGAGATAGCATCCTGGCGCAAAGAACGCGGCTGCTCAAACTGGCGCGTTCCCCTTATTTCGGCCGCTTCGACTTTGCCCAAGACAGCGAACCCGCCAGCAAAGTTTACTATATCGGCGTGCACCACTTCTACGATGAGCACGAGAAGGAGCACCTGGTCTTCGACTGGCGCGCGCCGATCGCCACCCTCTTTTACGATTTCGAGATCGGTCCGGCCGCTTATCTCTCCCCGGCCGGGAAGATTCCGGGGGAAGTCACGCTCAAGCGTCAATTCCGGATTCGCGACGGCGCCATGGAGTTCATGCTGGAGAGCGGGCTCAACATCGTTGACGATGTCCTCCAGAAGGAGCTGGCACAGGCCTCGGACGACGGCATGAAGAATATCGTCGCCACCATCCAGCGTGACCAGAATGCGATTATTCGCGATGAAGACGCGCAAACCCTGATCATCCAGGGGGTCGCCGGTTCAGGAAAGACCTCCATCGCCCTGCACCGGATTGCCTTCCTGTTGTACCGCTTCAAGGAGACCCTGAGCTCCAGGGATATCCTCATCCTCTCCCCCAACCGGGTCTTTGCCGACTACATCTCCAACGTCCTGCCCGAACTCGGGGAAGAATCGGTGGCCGAGATCGGTATGGAACAGCTTGCTGATGAGCTGCTGGAGCGCAAGGTTCCCTTTCAGACCTTTTTCGAGCAGATCGCCTTACTCCTCGAAACCAACGACGCAGCGATGCGGCAGCGCATTGCGGTCAAGTCCTCGGCCGATTTTCTGAAGAGATTGGCTGCGTACGCCGAGCATGTCGAAGCGACGATCTTCACTGCCGCCGATATTTCCTTCGGCCGCCGCTGCGTGCCGGCCAGCTTCATCGCTGACACCTTTGCCCGGCATCGCGGGGTGGCTGTGCCTGAGCGCCTGACCCGGGTGGTCGGGGCGGTCGAGACGAAGCTGGGGATTGACTACAACTACGATATCAGCAGCGAAGAGCGCCGGACGCTGCGGGCAGCTCTCAAGAAGATGCACCGCACTTCGACCCTGCGCACAACTTACAAGGGGTTTTATGATTGGCTGGGCCAGCCGGAACTCTTCAAGCCCGCCAAGGGGAGCAAGCTCGAATACGCCGACCTCTTCCCGCTGATTTACCTCAAACTGCGCCTGGAAGGGATTGACAACCCGCACAAGGCGGTCAAGCACCTGCTCATCGATGAGATGCAGGACTACACGCCGGTGCAGTATGCGGTCCTCGCCCGCCTCTTTGCCTGCCGCAAGACCATCCTCGGCGATGTGACGCAAGCGGTGAATCCCTACAGCGCCTCGCGAGCGGAGGACATCCAAAAAGCCTTCGCCGGCGCCAACTACATGACCTTGACCAAGAGCTATCGCTCCACCTTGCCGATTATGCAATTCGCCCAGCACATCTGCTTCAATCCGGATTTGGTGCCGATGGAACGGCCGGGTCAACCGCCTCTGGTGCTGGCCTGCCAAAGCAAGGGCGAAGAGATGACTGCGATCCGGCAGCAGGCTGAGGAATTCCGCGCTTCGAACCATAATAATCTGGGGATTATCTGCAAGACCCAGAAGCAGGCTGAAAAGATTGCGACGGTGTTGAATAAGGAGGGGTTTCGGGTGCGGCTCCTCGATGCGCGGAGCACCGCGTTTTCGGGCGGGATCATCGTCTGTACTGCGCACCTGGCCAAGGGGCTGGAGTTCGATCGCGTGATCGTGCCGGATGTCAGCGCCGTCACCTACCACACCCCGATGGACCGCAACATGCTCTACGTTGCTTGCACGCGGGCGATGCACGTACTGGTTCTGACCCACACGGATGAGCCGTCTGATTTTCTACCGCGCTGAGAAAGAAGGTCGATCATTTCCCCTTCGTCTTTCGAGCGCAGTCAATACAGAGCAGATTGCCGGGATCGCTGCGCAGGCGTCCTTCGGCAATCTCTTCATCGCACTGCACGCAGTAACCGTACTCACCGGAATGCCAGCGGCTAAGCGCCGCACGGAGTCGTTGCGCCTCGATTTCGGTCCGCTGTCCGGTCGCCTGCGCCATGGCCTGCTGCTGCATGGCGTCCATCCGCGATAAACGGCCCACGCAGGATTGATCGAGAGGAACCGGCGCCCCCTCCTTCTGCTGCGCTGCCCGTCCGGTTTGAATAGCGGCCAACCGCTCTTCGAGAAGTTGCTTGAAAAAATTCAGATCGAGATCGTCACGCATGGCTCATTCTCCCCTTGAGCATTCTCAACCAGACAACGGTCGCGTTAGCGAAGCAACAGCAGCGGCACGGTAGAATTACGAATCATCGCCGTGGTGGTGCTGCCGATCAGGAGTTGGCGAATCCGTGAATGGCCGTAAGCGCCCATGATCATCAGGTCAATTTCCTCCTTTTGCTGGTAAGCGGCCAAGACCTGTTCCACCTCGCCGGGGAGGATCACGGCCGGTGCCGCAAACCCGGCATCTTCCAGGGTTTGTCGGGCATGGGCCAGTTGGCCGCGGGCATCGACCGTGTCGGCACCGACCATGACCAGATGACAGGGCAACCCCTTGAACATCGGGCTGGCCGCGACCATCTCGACCCCTTTGCGGGTGGTGGCACTGCCATCGAAGGCGAGCATGATCCGTTGCGGAGTGCGGAAGGTGGCGGTCGTCACCAGGATCGGGCGATGCATGGCGCGAATCACCCGTTCGAGATGGCTCCCGAGGTGCTCGGCAGCAATCTCCGCCGAGGAGCCGCGTTTGCCGAGGACCAGAAGACGAATCCCCTCTTCGAGTTCGATCAGGGTGTCGACCAGCTCTCCATGACGCTGGCGTCCTTCGGGCTCGGCAACTCCGGCGGCGCGGGCGCGCTCTTTGGCCGCGGCCAGCATCTGGCGCCCCTGTTCCTGGGCGAGTTTGCCGCGCTGCTCGTCGAGCGAAGCCATCTCTTCAAGGAGGGCTTCCTGGGCGCCAAAGCCGATGCTGCCGCTGAGATCGGCCAGGCGATCATCGCGCACTTTGTTCATCACCCGCAAAAAGGTCAGGGGGGCGTCGAGACGCAGGGCCGCCCAGGCCGCATAGTCACAGACGGCCGGAGAATAGGTGGAACCGTCGATACAAGCCAGTACAGTTGTCTTCATACACTCTCTCCCGGTTAGTGTCCCATCAGACGCTCGATCGCATCCGGCTTATCGTGAATAGCAAAACGGTCGACCATGGTGGCGCTCGCTTCGTTGAGCCCGAGAATCTCCACCTCCGTCCCTTCACGGCGAAACTTCAGAATCACCTTATCCAGGGAACTGATCGCCGTAATATCCCAAAAATGCGCGCGGCGCAGATCGATCTGCACCTTTTGCAACGCTTCCTTGAAGTCGAAGGCGGCAATGAACTGTTCGGACGAGGTGAAGAAGACCTGACCGATGACGTCATAATGCCGGGTCAGGCCATCGTCCCACAAGCTTGAACTGACATAAAAGATCCGGCTGATCTTGTGGGCAAAGAAGAGGGCGCTGAGGAGAACACCGACCAGCACCCCCTTGGCGAGGTCATGCGTCGAGACGACGACCAGGACAGTGGAGATCATGACAATACTCGAACTCTTGGGATGGGTGCGCAGATTGCGAATCGATCCCCAGCTGAAGGTACCGATGGCGACCATGATCATCACCGCTACCAAAGCAGCCATGGGAATGCGCGCCACCCAATTGCCGAGAAAGACGACCATAAGCAGGAGGAAGACGCCGGCCAGGAGCGTCGACATTCGCCCGCGTCCCCCGGATTTGATATTGATCACCGATTGCCCGATCATCGCACACCCGGCCATGCCGCCAAGAAAGCCGGAAGCGATATTGGCGACGCCCTGACCGACACATTCGCGGTTCTTGTTGCTGGGTGTATCGGTGAGATCATCAATGATGGTCGCGGTCATCATCGATTCCAAAAGACCGACCACTGCCAAGGTCGCGGAAAAGGGGAAGATGATCGCCAGGGTGGTCAAGTTCAGCGGCAGATCCGGGAGGAGGAAGATCGGCAGGCTGTCGGGGAGGGCGCCCATATCCCCGACCGTACGGATATCAATCCCCAGATAGATCGTGATCGCGGTCAGGACGACAATACAGACCAGGGGTGAAGGAATCGCTTTGGAGATATAAGGGAAGAGGTAGATCAAGGCGAGCCCGGCCGCGACCATGGCGTAGACCTGCCAGCCAACATTGGTGAGTTCGGGAAGTTGGGCGATAAAGATGAGGATCGCCAGGGCATTGACGAAGCCGGTCACCACCGAGCGCGACACAAAGCGCATCAGCGCTCCGAGGCGGAAGCTCCCGGCCAGAATCTGCAGCACACCGGTCAGGATCGTCGCCGCCAGCAGATACTGCAGACCATAATTTTTGACCAGCAGCACCATCAACAGGGCCATGGCGCCGGTCGCGGCGGAGATCATCCCCGGTCGTCCGCCGGCAAAAGCGGTGATGACGGCAATACAGAAGGACGCATAAAGACCGACTTTGGGATCCACCCCGGCAATGATCGAAAAGGCAATGGCTTCGGGGATGAGGGCCAGGGCAACGACGATCCCGGCGAGGGCGTCGCCGCGCAGATTGGAGAACCAATCGGCGCGAATTCTTTGCAGTGTCATGTGAATCCTTCAAGAAAAAATTAACAGGAAAGCGTCACGCCCCACTAGGGCATGTCGCCGCAGCGGTGGAGGGATTAATAGCGTTAGTGGTAAGAAGGAACTGTATGTTAGTTGCGAAGATCAGGGCGGAAGAAGCCGGAAGAGGGGCTTGACGGCGATGCAATCTTTCAATACAGAGATCGAACGGGGAGGGGAAACTGGCTGCGGGGAAAAATTCATGTGTAAAAAATACATGTTAAGCGCACAGCCGTCAAGGTAGATCTCGCTATATCTCGTACCGGCCTGGTCGTCAGAGAGAAACTTCATATTGTCTGAATATGTGATTTCAGGTAGTTAGCTTGAAGTTACTCAGAAGATGGGATTGTCTATTACCCATCCGCCGATCCAGACTCCGATACTGAATCGCCTCGGCGAGATGCTGCTCACGAATATGCTCGGAGCGATCGAGATCGGCAATCGTCCGTGCGACCTTGAGGATGCGCGAATAGCTGCGGGCGGAGAGGCCGAGGCGCTCGGTGACGAGTTTGAGGAGGCGGTGCCTGTCGCCGAGATAGCCGCAGGGACAGCGTTGCGTATAGCTTTTCCTACTTTTTAAACGAACAGCGTCTTGGTTATAACCTCTCAATTCCACTGAATATTCCCAATGTTTTAGAGCTTTTACCAACCCCCATCACTCTCGGCGATTACCTCCGGCGGCGCCGCCTTGAACTCGGTCTGCACCAGAAAAACATTGCCAAAATCATCGGCGTCACCACCTCGTCGATCTGGAATTGGGAGCATGGACTTGAGCCCGAGCTGCGCTATCAACCACTGATCATCACCTTCCTTGGATATATTTCCTTCGATTGTCCGACTAGAGAATAAAGGACAGCAGAAAAATCCCGGCGAATAAGATTATATTGTCCTCCAGGCACCCGTCATGATCTTGACCGTACTACGGGCCGGGAACCGGAAGCTGGCGGGCGTGCCCGGCGGCAACAAAATCGATAACAGCCAACGGCTTTCTTTTCGAGAATATCTTCGGACCAAGAGAAGGCATACCCGTCTCACTCGGCGGCAGATTTCTGCTGGCAATGAGGGGGGTGTCGAGGATACGGCCGGCGGCCGAAGTCAGCGGGACAGCAACGGGGGGAGCGGTTTCACCGTCATGGCTTTAAGCTGGCTCTATGCCCTTGCGGCAAGAGAGACCCAACTCCTGAGCAGCGGCGTTGATCGTTCCGCTGATGGATGAGGCGTAAAATTCGCTCGCGGCCAGCGCCGAGAAATGGTTCGCCGTCAAATTCCAGCCAAATTTTCGAGCGCACCTGCAAACGACTTATGTCAGAAACCGAGCGACAATCAGATCGCAGATGCCGGGTGCGTCATTGAGATCGAAGACCGGCACATCGAGTTGCAGATCAGTATCGGAGGCAACCGCGAAAAGCTGGGGATCGAACTCTTCACCGCGACATAACAACGCGTTGCTGCGCTCCTGCCGATGGACTTCAATCTTCGGCATGGTGCTGCGTTTGAATCCTTCGGTCAAGACGATGTCGAGATCGCCACAGTAGCGCGCAATCGTTTCTGACAGCGCCGGCTCCTCCCCGACGTTCATCTTGACCATGGCGACCTTGGCAGGGGAGGTGATCAGCGTCGTATCGGCGCCGGCCTGGGTCAATCGCCAGGAATCCTTCCCCTCGTGGTCAATACTGAAGCTGTGGGCGTCGTGCTTGACGGCACCGACGCGGTAGCCGCGCGCTTTAAGTTCAACAATCAGCTTCTCCAGCAGGGTGGTCTTGCCGGTGCCGCTCTTGGCGACGATCGATACAACAGGGGGGGCCATGGTGCCTCCTTGTCCATGCGCCGGAGATCCTCCGGGGTATTGAGAGTTGAGCAGGGCGCGCTGCGCTGCAGCCGAGCGAAGGGTCTCTGCATCGAGGTAACGAACGCAAACCAGATCGTAAAATCTTAGATGTAATCACCCCGTGCCAGCGAAAGTCCTACATGAATCCCGCTCAGTGGGCTGCCGGTGCAGATATCGGAAACGCAGGAGACCTCCCGCTCGCGCAAGATCGGTCCGGTCGCTGGCGATGAGGACGCAAGGAAAGACGCCCCACGCAGCTGTTATTGCTTAAACGTTGTATCCACTTTCTATCATTATTTTCTCACAGAGAAGCACTTTCCGTCAATTCCAGGGTTAACACACCTATTTTGAGCATATTTCTGCAATTTGTGTGGTCCGGGATTGTTTAACCACTTCAGATTTTCCGGAAAGAAACAGGTCTGCTGTAATCATCTCCAGTGTTAAGAAGCGACAAACAGAGATTTGACAGATCCGCATACGCGGATATAGTTCGCCTATAAAAAGTCATATCCAATTCTTCAAAACCCTCAGAAAGAGTGCGACTGTTATCCGGCCGCCGTCTGGCCTGGTGGCGGTTGCCGTTGAATCCGGCACCAGGTCCATCTTCTCTCCTCCTCAGATTAAGGTGACAAATGAAGCCGACTGATTCGAAAGATCGCCCCCCTCAGAAAATAGTGCGCAGCGTCGTGGAGTTGTGCGCCGACTGCGACACCTGCCGTGAACTCATGGATGTGGATTGTCTCTTGGGAGGCCTATTGACGAAGCGGAGCTGCGCAGCCTGGTAGATCTTTGTACCCTCTGCGGTTTGTGTCCTTGTCCCCACATCCCTGCCGATTTGATGGCGGCCAAGAGCCGTTATATCGATCGGGAAGGGCTTCCCCAGACGATTCGACTTTTGACCGATGTTCCCCGCCTCGCCCGTCTGTGCGGAACTTTCCCGCAACTGATGAACGCCCTGCAGTCAAATAAAATGGTCAGCTCACTATTAAAAAAGTGACCCATCTCCATCCCGAGCGGCAATTCCTTACCTTTCCGCAAGAGAATTTCTTTCAGTGGGCTGAAAAGAAAGGATTGACCAGAAGGAGAGAAGGGGGGCGAAACGTCGCCTACTTTGCCGGCTGCACAGCTGGCTATCTCTTCCCCGAAGTGGGGCGGGCGACGGTGGAGGTCCTGGAACATAACGGTATAATCGTCTATGTGCCGAAGCAGCAGTGCTGCGGCATGCCGCAGCTTGTGGAAGGGAATCGCACAGCTACGCTCGATCAAGTTCAATGCAACATGGAGAATCTGCTGGCTGCGGTTCAGGTTGGCGATGATCTTGTCTGCTCCTGTCCGAGCTGCGGTTACCTCATGAACGAGCCTATCGGTTCAATGACGCAATTTGCTAGAAAATTCCTTGCTTAACGTAAACACTGGAAGAGCCCCATGCACCACAGGCAGCTGCCGCACGGCTCGTCCTTGACGTGGCAGTCCTGCTCGAACTCCTCGGCTTGCACATAGTCGCAGGGGGCAAGGCGGCAGCTGATGCAATGGGGGTAGTCGTAACCTGTGACGTTGTGGCGGAAGCTGCAAAAAGCAGGATCGTTCCAGATCGCGAGAATATCGCTTTGATCAAGATGGCCGAAGATTTTCGGCCGGACCGGCTGCTGCCAGCCGCTGGCAAAGCAGTTGTACTGATGCCAAAGGAAATAGCAGGGATGGATCTCCCCCTGCCAGGAGACAAAGGCTCCGCCTTCTTCGACGAAGTGACAGAGCCTCTTCGCTTTGGGCGCTACCTGCGGCAGGTGCAGTTCGAGGTGGTTGCGTTCGGCGACGCGGCGCGCCTGGGCGAAGATCTCTTCGACATGGGTTATCCAGCTGACATCGATGGAGAAGAGTTTGGAAAGGTCGAGAAAGAGCCCTTCCTCTTCGGCCGCCGCTTTCATCCGCTCGACAAAGGCGATGATCCGCTGCTCTTCCGGATTCTTGGCGAACTTGAAGAGGATCTCGAAGTAGCGCTCCATCGCCACCCCTTCCAGACGGGCTCGCTCCTGCCACTGTTGAAAGTGGGCGATGGCGGCATCGGTACAGGGGACGTAGACAGCCTGACCGGCGTGGGCCTGTTCGTAGGGGAGGATGTGGGTGACGATGGCGAAGGTGGCGCCGCGTTGGGCGGCCCACTCCAGAGTCGCCGGCAGGGCGGAGAGATTGTCGCGCATCACCACCACTTCGGCGCCGACCTGCAGATCATCCCGGCCGCTGGTTTCCCTGGCGCGCTGCAGAGCGGCAAAGGCTCTGTCGATGGCCGGCAGCTCACCGCCCCGGCGCAGTTGGCGGAAGATCTCCGGGGTGCTGGCATCGACCGACAGGCAGATGCGGTCAAGTCCGGCCTCCGCCAGGGCGAGGGCGCGCTGCGGTGTGAGGAGGAGACCGTTCGACTGGAAGCCGACGGTACTTCCCGTCGGCATCAGCTCTTTGGCGCGACGGATGAAAGCTTCGAGGTGCGGGTGGAGGAGGGGTTCGCCGACGCCGTTGAGGAGCAAAGCCTCCAGGGTCGGAAAGGCCGGTTCCAAAGCCGCGAAGTGTGCCGCGCTCAGATCCCCCTCGGCAATGCAACCGCCGCCGGTCTGCTTGACACACATGAAGCAACCGAGGTTGCAGCGCGAGGTGATCTCGACGAAGAGCTTGGAAGGATAAGGACGGAGGGCGGGATGGTCGCTGGTTGCATTGATGGTCAAAACGGTGGTCCTTTCGTTGGCGGCGGGAAAGACCCCCCCCCTTCGGGCACCCCCCCTGCTGGGCAGGGGGGGCTTTCTACCTTATCTATTTACTTTATCTTTGTCCCCCTGCCAGCAGGGGGGTATCTTTAGCCTAGAAGTTGAGGATTGCACCTAAAGCCACGGTATTGATTTCATTGTCGACGCTGCCGGTGGTGATGGTCTGGACATTATATTCAGCGGCGAGTTTGAGATAGTCATTGATCGAATAAAAAATAGCCCCGACGATAGTTTCGTCTTCCGTTTCTACCGCGGTCTCAAGCTTGCTCTTGCCGTAGGAACCGACCAGTTTGACCTTGTCGATGGTGTAGGAAGCCTGCACGAGATAACCATTGCTGTCGACTTCATCCCCGGCTTCAAGGAGCGGATCGACAGCTAAACCAGGTCCGAGAACCTTGCCGATCCCTTTGCCGGTGAAACCGGAACCGGTGAGACTGAAGCCGGCAATTTTGCCGTTGAGACCGTAGGAGAGGCCTTGCGAATCGACATCACCGCTGGCCCCTTTTTCGGATTTCTGGGTCAGAAAACCCCCCCAGGCGGTGACCGAGCCCTGACCAATGCTTTTGTTGAAAGTCAATTCCCCTTCGATGCGCGGTGTTGTCTCTTCGCCGCCAGCCCCGGAGGTGCGGGAGGGATCGATGATGCCGACCGCCAATTTGAAGCCGGCCAGGTCAGGGGTGCGATAAGTGATCTGGGCGGAGGGGAGCGGATAGGTGTAGCCCGAGCCGATATTGCCGAAAGAGACGCCATCGGTATCAATGCCGGGAACGCCAGCCGATTTACCGAAGCCCTGGAGAATCTCGTCAAGAAAGATGTTGGAGCGGTTAAAGAGGGTGAAGTCTTTGCCGAAGAGGACCTGGCCCCAGTCGGCATCGACGGTGCCGTAGAACTGACGAACATCGATCCCGGTGGAGGTGCCGGCCGCATCACTGTCGTTGATCGTGACCCAGAAGGACGAGCGACCGCCGAGTTTCAGGTTGCCGGCCTGCTTGCCGAAATTAAAGCCGATATAGTTGGGGAGAAAACCCATTTTGACCCGGGATTGAGTCTGGCCGGCATCGTCGTCGCTATAGACATAGAAGGTGTTAAACGAGCCGTCGGTGCTGAAGGTTGTGTTCTCTTTGTCGTACAGGGTGATGGCGGCGGAAGCCGGCACACAGAGGGCCAGGACCAGCAGGCAGGGGAGCAAAGCTTTGAGTCGTTGCAGCGATTTCATAAATTCTCCTTTTCCATGGAAAGTTGTCAGAGGTGGCGTGTCGTTGACCGTCGCCGGCAATGATTAAAAGGGAAGTTTCCCGTAACCCATAAGCCCGATCGCCGGGACAAAGAGGCAGGTGAAGCTGAGGACCAGAAACATATACGCCGCCAGCTTGGCGCTGAGTTTGCCGTAAGTCACACCGACCACGGTGAGGCAGATGACGACAAAGGTCACGTTCATGAAGCCGAGATAGGGGGTAATGCCGATGATCGGGCTGCCATCGGCTTTGACGCCGCCGCCGGTGAAGAAGAGAAAAGCATACATGGCACAAACGATGGCGACGACCAGGGCGCCGTTGCCGACCGAACGCATATCGGTCAATCCCGTCCACAGCGCATGCGCGGTCTGCAGATAAAGAACGCCAAAGACGAAGAGGAGTCCGGCGGTAAAGGGGTCAGCAAAGATCGCTGCCTGCAGGATCGCGCCGATAATGACGACGGTGCCGACAATGGCGGTGACAAAAGCGGTACTCCTCGCCTCGCCATAGCCGAGAAAAAAAAGACCGACGGGGACCCACATCATGCAGATGAGCAAAAGCAATGGTAAAGTCATGGAACTCCTCCTTGCAGTCTCAGGTGCGGCTGCGTAAATGGTGAACTACTCTTCCGACGTGGTCGGATCGATCATCGTCAGCACTTCCGATACACTGTTGGCCGGAAATCCCCCCTTGCGGGCGTGATCGCGGATCATCTCGGCGCTCGGCGCAATGTACACACAGTAAATCTTGTCAGCGGTGACAAAGCTCTCCACCCACTGGATCTGCGGACCGAGTTGTTGCAGGATCCCGCAGGACTTTTGGGAGATAGCGGTCAGGTCACTGGCGCTCAGCTGGCCAGCACCGAAAATCTCCCTCTCGATAACAAACTTTGGCATTTTCGACTCCTTCCTTCATGACTACCTGGATGAAGAACACAATTGAGAAGGTTATTTGAACGAATCGCTCCCTGCTCTGGCCTGACGAACCTGTCAGGAAATCAGCGCTGATCCCTGTCGGTTCCCCGGAATATTCTTCTATGCCTCCTTTCTTGGGCTGCTTGCCAGTCAAACGTCCCGATTCTCAGGGGGCATTTGCTGTCGCGTAATGAGCGAATTCTCGGGTTGCAGCTGAATCTGCAACCGTGGTGCCAATGAATAAAACAGTGGTTTTTTCTGGTCCGAAGGGACCATTCTTTCCAAAACGACCGAGGCAATCGGCTTGAAGTGGGGAGAAAGAGGATAGGGGCACGGCTCCGACCATGATCTGCAAGAAAAGGGTTATGTCGCAGTTGCGCTCGCCTGCTTCGTCGCAAATATTTTAAAACTTTTTGTTTTTCTGATAGTTAGCGGAATTTCACAATCCGTGGATGTGATAATTTTGCTGATTGCAGGGGGGGTACCCAGAATGGGGAAATAGGTTATACTGGCAGGTGGGGAAAGGTGCTACAGCGTAGAGAAACTCCCGCCTGACTTCGCCGGGATAGGTGGCCATGTTATAAACGCGAAGATAAATATAACCATGTTTGCATATTGGGTACGGGTTTTGCTAAGACAGCATTAGGTGTTTTATTCATGGCATAACGCGGAAAGTGCCCCTTACCAACTGGCGCACGATGACAGCGTTCTCTGGAGAGCCTCAATGAATTGGGAAGAACCGCACCATCACTGTAAATTTGAAGTCCCCGAAATCATCTTCGGCCGGGGGCTCCTCGACCAGGCCGGCGTCTGTGCCCGCCGGCTCGGCGGCAAAAAGGTCTTTCTGGTCAGCGATCAGGGGCTCTTCGCGGCCGGCTTGGTCGACCAGGTGATGAAAAGCCTGCTCGCGGCCGGCTTAACCTTTGTCTATTTTGATCAGGTGACCTCCAATCCCAAGGATTACGAAATCGAAGCCGGCGCCCGCGAATATATCACCCAGGGGGCGGATGTGATCGTCGGCCTCGGCGGCGGCAGCGCCATGGATGCGGCCAAGGGAATTGCCATCCTCGTCTCCAATGGCGGGAAGATTCGGGAATACGCCGGGACCGACCGGATTCACCGTCCACTTCCTCCCCTGGTCCTTTGCCCGACGACCTGCGGCACCGGCTCGGATGTTTCCCAGTTCGTGATTGTCAACGATAGCCAGGAGCAGTGCAAATTCACGATCATGAGCCGCTGTGTCGCCCCGGATATCAGCCTTACCGACCCGGACACTCTCCGTACCCTCCCTGATGAGCATGTCGGAGCGACGGCGATCGACTCCCTCAGTCACGCGGTCGAAGCCTATTTCTCCCTGGCGTCCTCGACCCTGACCGATGTCAACGCCCTGCGCGCCCTGACCCTGTTGACGCGCAGCCTCGGCCCGGCGGTGCGCGAGCGCAACCCGCACGATCTGGAGAACCTGGCGCGGGCCAGTCTCCATGCCGGTATGGCCTTCTCGAATTCGCTCCTCGGCATCGGCCATGCCCTGGCCCATCCGATCGGCGGGCTTTACGATGCCAACCACGGCAGTGTCAACGCTGTCCTCCTTCCCGAGGTGCTGCGCTACGACTTCCCGGTCGTTCAGGAAAAACTGCCGGAGATGGCGGCCGCCCTCGGTCACCGGCCGGAGAGCGACTCGCGGATGATGGAGGAGATGACTCAGGAGACGATCAATACCCTTCTCGAAGCCGGCGGCACGCCGCGGAGTCTGCGTCATCTCGGGGTCAGGGAGGAAGATTTGCCAGTGCTGGCGGAGCGCGCCAGCCGGGATGTCTGTCTCCTCACCTCACCGCGGGTGACGGACGAAGACGATCTGTTGGCGCTATTGAAACGAGCGTTTTAATGAAAGAGATCAAGTCCGCAGCGATCGACGACAAGTTTCTCGATAGCCTCATGGGGATCGAGACCGGCAAGATCGGCTTCTATGCCGAGGTCAAGGAGAAGATTGCGGAACTGGAAGCCGCCAACCAGAGCCTGCGCACCAAGAAGTCCGAATTGCAAGCGGTCTTCGATGCCATCGGCGACTGCGTGATCATTTACGACCGGGACAGTCTGGTACAGTATCGCAACCAGCTGGCGCCCCGCCTCTTTGCCGAGGAGAGCATGATCGGCACGGATTGCCGGGTCCTTTTCCATCCCGACCGCCCTGAAGACCATGCCAGCTGTCCGGTCGGTCGGGCTCTGCGCGGCGAGAGTTGCCAGATGTCCTTCTCCATCGCCAAGCGTGGCGGTAATAATCTCTTTTTTGATGTCACCGCCACCCCGATTGCCGACCCCCTGGCCGGGAATCAAGCCCTCCTGTTGATTCGGGATGTGAGCGAACGCCGCGCTCAGGAGTTACAGCTTCTGCAGGCGGAGAAGCTGTCGAGCATCGGCATGCTGGCAGCCGGGGTGGCGCATGAAATCAATAATCCGATGACCTCGGTCGCCGGTTATGCCGAAGCCCTGCAGCGCCGCTTTCGCGGGGCTGCCGATTTGAGCGACGATCCGCGTCTGGCCGATTTCCCGCATTATCTGGAGATCATCGTCCGCGAGGTCTATCGCTGCAAAGGGATCATCGACAGTCTCCTGAGCTTCAGCCGTAAATCGGAAGGAGCCTTCGGTCGGGTCGATCTCAACGAGATTGTCAGCGAAGTTCTGGAACTGGTCCGTCATCTCGGTCGGGACAAGAACATCGCTCTCGAAGAGAATCTTTTTGTCCCTCTCCCGCCGATTTTTGGAGACGCCTGTGCACTACGCCAAGTCTTTTTGAATCTGGTGCTCAATGCCTTGCAGGCGATTGAAGGGAAGGGATCGGTGCGGGTTGAGACCGATGTCGAGGGTTCGCAGGTGGTGGCGCGGGTGATCGATACCGGCACCGGTATCGCTGCCGAGATGCTTGATCAGATCTGGAATCCCTTCTTCACCACCAAAGTCGTCGGCAAGGGGCAGGGGCTGGGCCTGGCGGTGACTTACGACATCATCAAGAAACATGACGGAGTGATCGAGGTGCAGAGCCAACTCGGGAAAGGTACGGAATTTGTCGTGAAACTCTCCCAATGTCAGGACAAGTGATGGAAAAAAAAGCGAAGGTACTCATTGTTGAGGATGAAAAGCCGTTGCGGGATCTCCTCCAGTCAGAATTGACCCGCAGTGGCTATACGGTGCTGGCTGCGGCCGACGGCGACGAGGGTCTGGCCCGCTACAACGAAGAGATCTACAATGTTGTTCTCCTCGACATCAAGATGCCGGGACAGGGGGGGGTCGAGGTTCTGCGCCAGATGCGCAGCGAAAGTAATATCCCTGAAATCATTATGTTTACCGGCCATGGGGATATCGAGACGGCGGTGCAGTGTATCAAGCTCGGGGCTTACGACTATCTCACCAAGCCGGTCAAGCTCGACGAACTGGAGATGGTCATCGACAAGGCGCACGAGAAGAACCGGCTGCGCTGTGAAAATATCAATCTCCGTTACGAGATGACCAAGTTCGATAACCATCAGGTGATCGGCAAGAGCCCGGAGATCCGCAAGGTGATGGAGACGGTCAATCGCTGGGCAGCCACCGACGAACACGTCCTCATCACCGGCGAGAGCGGCACCGGCAAGGAGCTCATCGCCCGGGCGGTGCACGATGCCAGCAGTCGGGTCGACAAGCCCTTCGTCACCGTCAACTGCGGCCGCCTCGATTCGAACACCGCCGAGAGCGAACTCTTCGGTCACATGCAGGGCGCCTTTACCAGTGCGGTCAAAGCGCGCGCCGGCCTCTTCGAACTCGCTGACAACGGCACCCTCTTCATGGACGAAATCTCGGAGATGGCCCTCGATGTCCAGGTCAAGCTGCTGCGCATCATCGAGACCGGGACCTTCCGGCGCCTCGGCGGCAGCCGCGATATCAAGGTCGATGTCCGTTTCGTCTTTGCCACCAACCGCAAACTCCCCGACTGCGTCGAGCGGGGCGCTTTCCGCGATGACCTGTATCACCGCATCAATCTGCTGCCGATCAACCTCCCTCCCTTGCGGGAGCGCAAAGATGATATTCTCGCCCTGACCCTGCACTTTCTCAAGGAATTTGCCGGCCGCTGGGATCGGGAGTGGGAGATTACCGATGAGGCGCTGGCCGGGCTTTGTGCCTACCATTGGCCGGGGAATATCCGCGAGTTGAAGAATACCATCCGCCGCGCCTGCATCCTGGCGACGGAACCGCTGATCTCCTCTGATCTCCTCCCCTTTAGCGTTCCGAAGATGCCGCTGCCGCTGCGGGAAAGTGGCGCGGAGCTCGCACCGGAACCGCTATGGGTGGTGGAGCGGGAACATATTGGCAAAGTTCTCGCAAGGGTGGAAGGGAACAAAAGCAAAGCGGCCCGCATCCTCGAGATCGACCGCAAGACCCTTTACACCAAGATCGAGCGTTACGGCCTTGAAGATGGAAGCCCCCTGTGAGGAGCGACGGATGCAACTGACAGATCACCACGGAAGACGGATCAATTACCTGCGCCTTTCGGTCACCGATCGTTGCGACATGCGCTGCGTCTACTGCATGCCGGCGGAGGGGATTGCCAAGCTCGATCACTGCGAGGTGCTGAGCTACGAGGCGTTGCACCAGCTCGCCGCGGCGGCGGTTGCGGTCGGCATTGAAAAGATCCGGGTCACCGGCGGCGAACCGCTGGTGCGCAAGGGGATCATCAGTTTTCTCGAAGGGTTGGCGACGATTCCCGGCCTTAAGCAGCTGGTTCTGACCACCAATGGCCAACTCCTGGCGGGAATGGCGTCCGATCTGCAACGCGCCGGCGTGCAGCGTCTCAATATCAGCCTCGACTCCCTGCGTCCCGAGGTCTTTGCCCGCATCACCCGCGGTGGTGATCTGAAAAAGGTTCTCGCCGGGATCCGAGCCGCCGAAGCGGTCGGCTTGCCGATCAAGATCAACATGGTGGCGATGCGCGGCATCAATGATAACGAGATCGCCGACTTTGCCGCCTTGACCCTGAAGAAGGACTGTTCGGTCCGCTTTATCGAATATATGCCGACGAAAAACGAAGAGGGCTGGCAGTCGTTGCACGTCCCCGGTGAGGAGATCCTCGCCCGGCTGAGCCAGGATTACCGCTTCACCCCGATCATCCGCGGCGAACTGTCCGGTCCGGCCCGGGAGTTCCAAATCGCCGGCGCCCAAGGAAATATCGGGGTGATTACCGCCCTTTCCGGCCATTTTTGCCAGGACTGCAACCGGATCAGGATGACGGCCTCGGGCAAGATGCGCAATTGCCTCTTCGCCGCCGAAGAGTTTGACCTGCGGGCGCTGCTCGCCAGCGGCGATGCCGCAGCCCTCCACGCCGAGCTGCGGCGGCTGGTCAAGGTCAAGCCGGCCCGCCACGCCATGAACGCGGAGGAGGCCGAGCATGCCCCCTTTATCATGGCCGCGATCGGCGGTTAAGCTTCTTGCCAGAGAACAATCCGGAAACAGCAGGACAACAGAGAGGTTCAAAGAATGAAAGCTTCAGTGGTTGCGGTCAATATCAGTCTGCACAAGGGCGAACAGAAGGTCTCCGTCCCTTCCGTACAGCTCAAGGAAGATCACGGCATTGTCGGCGATGCTCACGCCGGCGACTGGCACCGCCAGCTCAGTCTGCTCGCCGAGGAGAGTATCGACAAGATGCGTCGTTTGGGGCTGACCCTCGACCCCGGCGCTTTTGCCGAAAATATCACGACCAATGGGCTCGATCTCATCGCCCTGCCGATCGGCACCCGCCTCCGGCTCGGCGAGGCGTTGATCGAAGTGACGCAGATCGGTAAGGAATGCCACACGCGTTGCGCGATCTACCAACAGGCCGGGGACTGCGTCATGCCCAAGGAAGGGATCTTTGCCCGGGTGCTGCGCGGCGGTACAGTGGCGGCCGGTGCGATCGTGGAGGTCCTGCCGACCTCGGAGGAGGCCAGTGATGGGGACGAAGCAGCTTGACTCCAGGAGCAACAGGACCCCCAAAAAGACCAAAAAACATGTCCTCTCTTTCCGGGTCGACGAGTCAGAGTGGACGCTCCTGAAAAAGGCCACCAGCAGGAGCGGAGTCGATCTTTCCACCCTGTTGCGGCAAACTCTCAAGGACGTCCTCGGACCGGGCGCGCAGGGCTGATCCTCCTGTCATCGACCGAAAATATGGGGAAAAAAGCCACAGTGCAGAGAAATCCCTCCCCTCTCCTCCGTTTTTCCCTCCGGCTCTTTTTGTTCAACCCTCCCTCCAATATTCCTCGACGTGCCGGCGCGACGCATCGGCGTCCTCCAACGCCATGGCTACGAAGAGCCGGGCGCGATGAATCGCGCCCCTGCAGCCCCGTTCTTCCTCCTCACAAAAAAAAGCATCCTCCTTGATCCGCCCTTCTCTCTTCTCGGGCGGGGGGAAATTCCCCACTGGGGAGTATGTCCATACCCTCGCTCCCCCCTGATTCAGAGGTTGCCGGGAAAAGCTGTTTCAAAACTCCCCGTAAATCCTGCCATCCCTTCCCTGTAAAACCTCGATGAAGCCATAAATGGCCTGATTCAAACCGATGTTTTGTTTGGCACCCTCTTTGCTAATTACCAGAGTCAAGCAGAACATCGCGATTTAAAAGAGTCTTTCTCACCGGCTCGGCGGCAAAAGTATTTAGCAGCTTTTAGAACAAAGTTTTTTGGTTAGTGGCGCGGGGTTTGGTCGCGGTGACCAGCCCTGATTGTTCGTATCACCGAAGTCAGTTCACACCCATCCCAAGGAGGTAGTACCCATGTCTCACAACAAAGATGTCAAACGGATGCTCAAGAATGAAAGACTGGAATACCCGATCAAAATGATGCACGCTTATCCTTCCGTCAATGTCGGCTGGGGTGCACATACGATGGTCGGTAATGATGCCAGAGCTCTCGGCATGACCAACGCCTTGATCGTCACCACCGGCCTGCGTGGTACCGGCATTGTCGAGACCATCCAGGGTGTCCTCAAGGCAGCCGGGGTTGCTTCCGAAGTCTTCAGCGGCGTTACCCCCAACCCCAAAGACCATGAAGTTATGGCCGGCGCCAAGATTCTGGCCGCGGGCAAGTTTGACGGTATCATCAGCCTCGGCGGAGGCAGCTCCCATGACGCCTGTAAAGCGATCAAACTCGTCCACAGCCATGACGGCCAGGATGTCCGCACCTTCGAAGGGGCATTCAAAGCGACCAAAGCCAACACCATCCCCCAGCTCGCCATCAACACCACCTCCGGCACCGGCTCGGAAGTCTCCTGTTTCTCGATCATCAATCATACCGACAAAAAGTACAAAATGGCCCTTTTCGATCCCAACTGTACCCCGAGCAAATCGATCAATGACCCGCTGATCCATCAGTGTATGCCTGGCGACCTCGCCGCTTACACCGGTATGGATGCCCTGGCCCACGGCGTCGAAGCGATCACCTCCCGCCTCGGCGTGGTCTCTGCCTACGGTCCGGGCCTGAGCGCCATCTCGCTGATCTTCGGCAACCTCCGTCAGTCCTCGATGAATCGTAACAATGACAAAGCGGTCGAAGCGATGGTCTGGGCGGAAATGGCTGCGGCCTACAGCTTCAACAGCGCCGGTCTCGGCTTGATTCACAGTATGGCGCATGCCCTGGGCGGTCTCTACGATGCTCCTCATGGTCTCTGCAACGCCATCGGTCTCGGCCCGGTCATGAAGTTCAATCTCCCGGCCTGCCCGGAACGCTTCAAGATGATGGCTCAGGCTGCCGGTATCGACACCTGCGGCATGTCCGACATGAAGGCCGGCGAAGCCTTCATCAATGCCTGCCTGGAACTGAAAGCCGACCTCGGCATCACCAAGACCTTCAAGGATCTTGGCCTGTTGGAAAAAGATATCGAAGGACTGTCCCGCTTCTCGGTCAACGATATCTGCACCGAAGGCAACCCGACCGATACCGGTCTGCAGGACATGATCGGGATCTTCAAGCAGTGCATGTAATTTAATAATAAAACGTAAGAGCGAGCTCCAGCCTGCGATGATCGCGAGCTGGAGCTCGCTCCTACAGCCACCAGAGCAATAAGCCGCTGGCCTCACCGGGGGCCAGCGGCTTTTTAATCTGGCAGAGACATCGCAGCAAAAAACAAAAATTCAAGATATGAGGCCATCATGATTAGCGAACAAGGGGTAAAGGATCTGCTCAATACCAGCGGCTACATTGCCGACGACGCCATCGCCACCGCCGTCTTTCTCGCCCTCCACATGGAGAAGCCGATCCTGATCGAAGGGCCGCCCGGCGTCGGCAAGACCGGCCTGGCCAAAGCCCTCTCCGCGGCTCTCGATTTCCCCCTGGTGCGTTTGCAGTGCTACGAAGGGATTGACGAAGGGAAGGCGCTCTACGACTGGGAGTACGGTAAACAGCTCCTCTATACCCAGTTGCTGCGCACCCAGCTCGATACCTACCTCTCGGTCTCGGCCGATCTGCGCGAAGCGGTCGAGCGTCTTTCCGCGGAAGAGAGTCTCTTCTTTTCGAAAAATTTTCTGGTGCAGCGGCCGATTCTCCGCAGTTTCCTTTCGGAAAAACGCTCCCTCCTCCTCATCGATGAGATCGACCGCTCCGACGACGAGTTCGAAGCCCTTCTTTTGGAGTGCCTGAGCGACTTTCAGGTCTCGATCCCCGAGTTGGGGGTGATCGAGGCCAAGCGCAAGCCGCTGACCATCCTCACCAGCAACGGCACGCGGATGATCTCCGACGCCCTGCGCCGTCGCTGCCTCTACCTTTATATCGGCTATCCGGAGCTGGAGCGGGAAGTCGCCATCGTCCGGAAAAAATTCCCCGAGATCTGCGAAACCCTTGCCCGGCAGATGGTGGAGTTCCTCCGCAAGGCCCGCGAACTCAATCTGCGCAAGCCCCCGAGTGTCTCCGAAACTCTCGACTGGGCCCAGGTCCTGTCGATCCTGACGGTGACGCAACTGACCCCGGAGGTCGTTGCCAATACCGTCGGGGTGATTGCCAAACACCAGACCGACCTGCAGAAGGTCACGGAGCTGGCTGTGCAGGAATTGAGCTGAGCATGGAACGGGTCATTGCCGGCTTCATTGCCGATCTCCGTGTCAGCGGTATCCGCGTCTCTCCCGGTGAGAGTCTTGATGCGGTGCAGGCGCTGGGACTCTGCGGTATGAGCAGTCGCAAGGCCACCCGGCAGTTGCTGCGTCTGACCCTGGTGAAGAATGTCAATGACATTCCGGTCTTTAATGAGGTCTTTAATCGCTATTTCAACCGCTTTCAGTTTATCGACCCAGGGAGCAATCTCCCGGAACTGATGGACGCCGCCGTCACCGAGATGGAGGGGGAGTTCAATTACCTGAACCAGCAGCAGGGGGACGACCACGATCAACAAGGGCCATTGCTCAAACTCGACAGCGAGATCAATCCGGAGGATTTGCAGGAGCTGAAGAGCCTGACCGAGATCGACCCCGATGATTCGGACGGCAACGAAATTGTCGTGCAGATGAAAGGGTATCGCGGCAAGGCGAAGGGACCGCGACCGACCCGGCGCTATACGCAGAATCCGCTGACGATCGAACTGAACAAGAGCAATGCGACCCAGAGCGGCATCACCTTTACCCCGGAAGAGCAGATCGCCATGCAGGATGTGGTGGCGCGGATGATGCTGCGGCTGCGCAAAGACATGAAGCGGATGCAGAATAATCAGCATCGCGGCAAGCTCCATGTCATCAGGACGATCCAGAAAAATTACCGTCACGACATGGTGCCGTTCCAGGTGGCCCTGCGCCGTAAACGGCGGCAGAAACCGCGCCTGGTCGTCCTTTGTGACGTCAGCTTCTCGGTGAGTCATGCGGCCCGTTTCATGCTGTTGCTCCTCCATACCCTGCATCAGCAGATGCTCGATGTCCGCAGCTTTATCTTCAACCGCGAGGTGGCGGAGATCACCGAGATGCTCGCCAACATGCCGCTCAACGACCTGATGGAGACCATCGACACCGGCGATATCATCGATCTCGATGAGAACAGCAGCTATGGTCAGGTCTTGCTGACCTTCAAGAAGAAGTATCTGGAGAATTTACGCGGCCGGCCGGCCTTTATTATCCTCGGCGACGCCCGCAACAACTATGGCGAGGCCAACGACTGGGTGCTGGACGAGATCCGCGAGAAGTCCCGCTACATGCTCTGGTTGACCCCGGAAGAACGGGAAACCTGGATGCGCGGGGACTGTCTGATGGAGATCTATGGATCCTATTGCGACAAAGTGGAAGTCGTAAAGACCGTCGAGGATTTGAGTCTGGTCGTCGAAGACCTGCTCCGCGACATCTATGCCGACCATGCCCATCCCATCGACAAAAAGCGGATTATCGAAGCCAAGGCCGCAGAAGTTTACGATTCCAAAGACTATTACACCCGGGGGACGAGTGGCAGCACCGAGTTCCAATTCGACCCGGACGCGCGCAGCCATTGGTAATGAGGAGAATCAAACATGAATAAGGAGAAGAGAAGAGATGAATTGCGACTGTGAAAATCACCAAATGCATATGTGTGCGCTCAAGGCCCGTGGGCGCAACGACCTGATCGACAGTCTCGCCGATCAACCGACCGTCGCATGCCACCATTGCGGCGCCCGGGCGAACAGCATCCAGAACATCTGCGCGGCTCATCTCGGAGCCACCGCCCCCAATATTGAAGGCGGCCACGGCACGGTCAGTCTCGATGAGGTTGGCAAACCGCACGCCGGGCCAAAGAAGAACAGCTCGGGAAGCTAGCCATGTTGCATAAAGATCGCAGCACCTATGCCATTCAGGCCGTAGAAAATGCTCTCTGCCTTTTGGAATCGATCAGTCAGGAGCCGGGCGAGTTCGGCATCAGCCATCTCAGTGCCAAGCTGGGGATGGATCGCAGCTATATCTTTCGGCTCCTCGCGACCTTTGAACTGCGCGGTTATGTTCAGCATTTCGAGGGCTCCGGCCGCTATCGGGCCGGACTGTCGGCCTACGAAACCGGCGGCCGGTTTCTGCATCAGATGGAGTTGTTGCAAAAGGCCAAGCCGATCATGGAACGTCTGGCGAAAGAGACCGGCGAGACCGTTTATCTGGTGATTCCCGGCGGCAATGACGTGCTGTTGCTGGAGATGGTCGATTCTCCGCAACAGGTGCGGGTGATCCCGCTGGTCGGCCGACGCTTCCCTCTGCAACAGTTCTCGGCCGGCGAGGTCATTCTCGCTTTCCGTTCGCCAGCGGAAAAAAGATCTTCCCGCCTGAAGACCGTTCGCAGCGAAGGTGTTTCTGTCGATCAGGATCAGCTGATGGAAGGGCTTGGCAGTCTCTCCGTGCCGCTCTTTACCGGCAATGGCGAAGTCATCGGCAGTTTATGTGTGGTGGTGCCGAGCTTTCGCCTCAATCAGGAAACCCTCGACCAGGAATTGATTCCGCGTTTGAAGGTTGCCGGGCAGTCCATTTCGGCACGACTCGGTTTTAACAGCTACCCGATGGGGAAGCTGCCGCGGCGGGAAGCAAGGCCGGAAATTTCTTTCGCTCGGGGATAGTCAGGCCTATCTGGAGCGTTATCAGGAGAACACCATGAGTCGCATCCTCCTTTCGCCCAGCCGCTACATCCAGGGAGCCGGCGCCATCGCTGAAATCGGGCAACACGCCGCCCGCCTCGGCAGCCATGCCTTGGTTGTCGGCGGCAAGACCGCTTTGGCGCTTTGTGGCGACGAGATTGCAAGCAGTCTGCGGCAAGAAGGAGTGACCTCCGGGCAGGAACTCTTCCGCGGGATCTCGTCCCGCCGGGAGATCAGTCGTCTTGCCGCCCTGGCTGCGGCCCAGGGGGCAAAGATGATCATCGCCGTCGGCGGCGGCGCCGCGATCGATGCCGGCAAAGCGGTTTCCGACGCGATGAATCTGCCGGTTATTGTCGTTCCGACCACCGCCGCCACCGACGCGCCCTGTTCCGCCCTCTCGGTTCTCTACAGCGAGGAAGGGGTCTTCGAGAGCTATCTCTTTCTGCGCCGCAACCCCGACTGCGTCCTCGTCGATACCGCTGTTGTCGCCAGTTCGCCGGTCAAATTTCTCGTGGCCGGGATGGGGGACGCTGTCGCCGGCTATTGGGAGTCAGGCACCTGCGCCCGCAGTGGCAAAAGGAATGTTTTTTCCGGCGGGGAGACTCCGACTCTGGCGGTCCTCGCCCTTTCCCGGCTCTGTTATGAAACCCTGCTCGAATCGGGTCACCAGGCGAAACTTGCCGTGGAGCGGAAAATGGTGACCCCGGCGGTAGAAGCGATCGTCGAAGCCAACACCCTGCTCAGCGGACTCAGCTCCGAAAACGGTGGCCATGCCGGAGCGCATTCCATTCATAACGGGCTGACCGTTCTGCCGGCGACCCGGGAAAAGCTGCACGGCGAGAAAGTTGCGTTCGGCCTCCTCGCCCAGCTGGTCCTGGAAGGGCGTCCGCTCCGGGATATCCGGGAGGTGCAGAATTTCTGCTGCGGCGTCGGTTTACCGGTCTCTCTGGAGGAGCTGAATCTTCCCAGCCCCAGCCGGGAAGAGATCCGGATGGTTGCAGAGGCAGCGGTTGCCGATGGCGAGACGATTCATGCCAGCTGGTTCCCGGTGACCGCGACCATGGTCGAAGCCGCGATCTGGACGGCTGATGCTCTCGGCGTCGAGTATCGGCGGGCACATGGCGATCTCCCCGTGGCTCGGCCATGACCGGACGACGCGCGGCAACAACCTTTCGCAAACAGAGGCAGGGATCATGAAGCGACTGCAGGATTGTCAGGCTCACCAGGCGGAGTTGGAGACCAGGATCGAGGCGTTGCGCAAGTCGCACGACGAAGAGGATGCCTCGCGGAACAAATACGCTTTCCTCTACGATTTCGCTCCGGTCGGCTACTTCACCTTCGATCACGACGGCAACATCCGTTCGGTCAACCTGACCGGCGTCCGTTTGCTCGGCATCGAACGTTCTGACCTGGTCGCGCGCTGTTTTGCCGATTTTGTCGCTGACGAAGACCGCTTCGTCTTTAGCGCCTTCATCCGTATGGTCTTTGCCAGTCATGTCAAGGAGACCTGCCGGCTGCAGCTCGCCACCGGCCATCATCAGCCCCTGCATGTCCGCATCGAGGCGATGGTGACCGAAGCCGGGGAGGAGTGTTTGGCGGTCCTCGTCGATATCACCGAGAAGAAGCAGGCCGAACAGGCGCTCTCCGAAAGCGAATATAACCTGGCCAAGGCGCAGGCCATGACCCATGTCGGCTCCTGGAGTTTCGATCCTGCCAGCGGCGAAGTGAACGCCTCGGATGAACTGCTGCGGATCCTGCGTCTGTCGCGCGCCGAGATGACACAGGAAGCCTTCGCCAGCGTCGTCCACCCGGCGGATCTCGTCACCGTCATGGACCACCTCCGTCTCGGCATTGACCATGGCAAGAGTTATGAGATCGAACATCGCCTCCTCTTTGCCGACGGTAGCGCCAAGTGGGTCGATACCATCGTCGAGCCCTCGGTCAACAGCGCCGGCAAAGTGGTGAAGCTCTACGGCACGACCCAGGACGTCACCGCGCGCAAGCAGGCCGAAGTCGATCTGCGCAACAAAAGCAACGAACTGCAGACCATCTTCGACTCGATCGGCGACGGCATCACCGTCTATGACCATGCTGGCCGGGTGCAGCACCACAATCTCATCAGCCCGCAACTCTTCCCCGAGGAGATCCTGCCGGGAAGTTCGTGCCGGGAGATCTTTCATCCCGACACGCCTTGCCAGTCCCAGGGCTGTCCCGTCGAACAGGCGCTGCGCGGTGAACGGGTCGATACCTCGCTGGTCTCGGCCCGGGAAGGGGAAAAGACCCGCTATCTCGACATTACCGCCACCCCGATCAAGGATGCCCTCGGCGAAAAGAATCGCGCCCTGGTCTTCTTTCGCGATGTCACCGAAAAACGCCTACAGGAGATGCATCTGATTCAGACCGAGAAGATGTCGAGTATCGGCGTCCTCGCCACCGGCATCGCCCATGAAATCAACAACCCGCTCACCTCGGTGGCCGGCTTCGCTGAAGCCCTGCTGCGGCGTTTTCGTGATGAACCGGCCCTGAAAAAGGATCCGCGCCTCGATGTCTTCCCGCATTATCTCGAGGTCATCGTCCGGGAGTCGTACCGCTGCAAGGGGATTATCGATCATCTCCTCAGCTTTGGCCGGAAATCGGACGGGGCCGCAGTCAAGGTCGATGTCAATCTGGTTCTGCAGGAGATCCTTGAGCTCCTCCGCTACCAGCCGAGCTACCGGCAGATCCAGGTTGTCACCCACTTCAAGCCCGACCTCCCCCGCGTCCTCGGCGACTCCTCGGGATTGCGTCAGGTCTTCATGAATCTCCTCGTCAATGCCCATCAGGCCTTCAGCGGCGAAGGGCTGGTGGAGATCACCACCGATCAGGTCGATGCGGAGATGGTCTCAGTGCTGATCCGGGATAACGGCTGTGGCATGTCCGAGCAGATCATCGACCGGATCTGGGAGCCGTTCTTTACCACCAAAGAGGTCGGCAAGGGGGTCGGCCTCGGTCTGGCCCTGACCTACAGTATCGTCAAGCGCCATGGCGGTGAGATCCGTCTGGAGAGCCGGGACGGGGAAGGGTCGCAATTTACCGTGCTGCTGCCGATCTGCCGGGGCTGACCGCTGAACCGCCTTGGCATCCGCCGGATCAGGGCCGCAGAGTGGTAAAATATCTTTCGACGACGCGGGTATGCATGGAAAATCCGAGCGTTATCGGCGTTTCGATCAGGACGACTTCCTGAGTCTCTTCCGAACGGAAAGGTTTCAGCACGGCGCGAGGTTGCGGGGTCGCCAGTCCGAAGATCACCAGGGTGTCATCAAGGCCGTTCTGCACATCGTAGAGGGTCAGCTCCCCGGCCGTAATCGCGATGCCGGTCTCTTCCCACAGCTCCCGCCGTGCCCCCTCTTGCCAGGTTTCACCGATATCGAGATAGCCCCCCGGCAGCGTCAGGGTCCCCTTGCTCGGCTCGATATTCCTCCGGATCACCACCAGTCCGGCGTCGATCGGCAAGAGGGTGACGACCACCGGCAAGGGGTTGCGGTAGCTGGTTTGGTGGCAGGCCGGGCAGGTTCTTGGCCAAGGCGCGGCCGCGCGGAATTTCCCGCCGCAGTAACTACAGTGCGAATGCTCTTCGCTCATCAAGACTCCTTCCGGTTTCAGGCTGTCGCGGTGGTCTGTTTCGTAAAAAACTATATTTTGCACTTTTTATTCCGTAATCGACGGGAATCGCCCAGGGGCAACAGAACACGGGTTGATTTTTTTGTAGAAAAAAATCCCACTGGGGAAAATGGCCACAGCTTGAGGCCCTGCCGAGCACGCAAACCGGTCTGAAGGTGGCGAGAAAATACCCACATGGGACGATTCACTGATCTTGCTGTGCAGGGTAACTTGCCGAAGTTCCGCAATAAACCGTTGTTTCTGTCTGGCATCATCGTTGCACAGATTAAGGATAACGGGCGCAGCATAAGCTGGCGCTACCAATTCTTGAAGGAGATAGCCATGGAAACAAAATGTGAGGTTGAAGTGCAGGCAAACGAAGTATGCGAAGAGGCATTGGTTCTGAACGAGATTCAGGTCGAAGAGCTCGCCATCGACGGCATCTGCGGAGTTTACTAAGATGGCGGCGGCAGGCATCCAGCTGCACCCCGCCTGCCGCGTCCGGCAAGAGGGGTTCGGCCTCCTGTTTTATGATTCCCGGGGGCCGCGCCTTCTCTTCGCCGAAACCGGCAGTCTCCTCCCCCCTGACTTCTTTGCCGTAGCCCGCAGCCGGGATGAACTCCCGCCGGGGTTGAACGTCCGGCAGGAAGAGGTACTGCGCAACTTCATGACCAAACTACTGGAAAGGGGGTTCCTCCGTGAGCAACCGCTTTGTTGAACAGGGGCTGCGCTCGCCGGTCAATCTGACCTGGGAGGTCTCCCTTCTCTGTAATCTGCGTTGCAGTCACTGTCTCTCCGCTTCCGGGGAAGCGGCAAAGGACGAATTGACCACTGCCGAGGCCCTCGCTCTGGTCGAGGAGGTGCATCAGGCCGGAGTCTTCCAGATCAACTTCGGCGGCGGCGAACCCTTCATGCGCCCCGACTTCGAGCAGATCCTCGACGCCTGCCATCAGCGCGGCATCATGACCTGTATCTCCACCAACGGCACCCTCCTCGATGCGGCGCGCGTGGCCCGCTTGTCGCAGACCCGCCTGGTAGCGATCCAGGTCAGCCTCGACGGCGCCACCAGCTCGACCTGTGACGCCGTGCGCGGCTCGGGAGTCTTTGCCCGGGCGACCGAGGCGGTCAAGCTTCTCGCAGCCTCGTCGATCCCGACGAGCATCAATACGGTTTTGACCACCCATAATGCCAGCGAGATTCCGGCGATGTACGAACTCGCCCAGTCCCTCGGCGTCTCCTTGCGGGTCAGTCGCTTCCGTCCCTCGGGCCGTGGCGCCGACAACTGGGAAGATCTGCGCCCGACCCCGAGCCAGCTCCTCGAATTTTCCGACTGGCTGGCCAAGAGCGGCGATGTCCGGACCGGCGACAGCTTCTTCTCCCTGACCTCGCAAGAGCGACAGGGGCTGGGGCTCAATCTCTGCGGCGCGGCCAAACTCACCTGCTGTGTCGGCCCGACCGGCAACATGTACCCCTGTGCCTTTTTGCAGACCGACCGTTTCCTCGCCGGATCGCTGCGCGACCAGAGTTTTCAGCAGATCTGGGACAGCTCGGAGATCTACGAATCGTTCCGTTCCCTGCGCATCCACTCCTGTGAGGAGTGCACCCGCTTCGACCAGTGCCACGGCGGTTGTCCGGCGGTCGCCTGGCATCTCAAGAACGATCTCAGCGGCGGCGATCCCGAGTGTCTGGAACGCTGCGTCACCTCCATCGCCGACGCGGCCAAGGCCGCCGCCTGACCCGGTCAAACCGAAATATATCTCCAGGAGCCTTGATCATGATCTTCCCCAATCTCTTCTCTCCACAGAAAATCGGCAAAGTGACGGTGAAAAACCGCATCTCTTTCCAGCCGCATCTGACCAACTTTGCCGAAAATTGCCTGCCGAGTGAACGGCATCTGCATTACTGGGGCGAGCGGGCCAAGGGGGGGGCAGGTCTGATCACCACCGAGGAGATGAGCGTCCATCCGACCGACACCGCTTATGAAAAGCTGGTCGAAGCCTTCCATCCCGAGGTCATCCCCGGCTTCCGGAAAATTACCGATTTCGTCCATCAATACGACACCAAGATGTTCTGCCAGCTCAATCACAACGGCCAGCAGTGCGACGGCAGCATTTCGCGCCTGCCGGTCTGGGCGCCGAGCCCGGTCCCCGATATCCTCTTCCGTGAGACTCCCAAGGCGATGGAGATCGAGGATATCGAGGAGGTCTGCCGCTACTTCGCGATCAGCGCCGAGCACGTCCGCCAGGGCGGTTTCGACGGCGTCGAGCTCCAGTTCGGCCATTCGAGCCTGGCGCGGCAGTTCCTGTCGCCGCTGACCAACTACCGCCAGGATGAATTCGGCGGCTCCCTGGAGAACCGCATGCGCGCGCCGCTGATGTTCATCGCCGCGGTGCGCAAGGCGGTCGGCAACGACTTCACCCTCGGGGTGCGCATGTGCGCCGACGAGATGATCCCCGGCGGCCTCGATCTTGCCCAGGTGCAGGAGATCGGCGCGCTTCTGGAAGCGAGCGGTCTCATCGACTTCATGGATCTCTCCATCGCCACCTTCTACAACCTTTACCTCGTCGAAGGGTCGATGCATACCCCGCTTGGCTACACCATCCCCCTCGCTGCCGGCATGCGCGAGAAGCTGAAGATTCCGGTCTTCTGCACCGGCCGCATCAACGATCCGGTGATGGCCGAGAAGGTCCTCGCCGCCGGCCAGGCCGACATGATCGGCATGTGCCGGGCGCTGATCTGCGATCCTTTCCTGCCGAAGAAGGCCCAGGAAGGACGGCTCGACGATATCCGCTACTGCATCGCCTGCAATCAGGGGTGCATCGGCCGCATGGGGATCAACCGTTCCCTCGGCTGCGTGCAGAACCCGGCGGTCGGTCTGGAGAAGAAGTGGGGGGAAGGGACGCTGAAACCGGCGGCGATCGCCAAGAAGGTCATGGTCATCGGCGGCGGCCCCGGCGGCATGTGGGCGGCGAAGATGGCGGGCCGGCGCGGCCACGATGTCACCCTCCTCGATCGCAACGACACCCTCGGCGGCCAAGTGCGCACTGCCATGAAGGGGGCGGGGCGCGACGAGTTCGGGGTGATCATCCGCAATGAAAAAGAACAGGTCGACAAGGCCGGGGTCAAGGTCGAGCACAACGTCGAAGTAACGGCGGCGATGGTCCTGGCGGCCGCTCCCGATGCGGTGATCGTCGCCACCGGCAGCAAGCCGAAGCCCCATCCGGTCGGCGGCGCCGATGGCCCGGGGGTCTGCAACGTCTGGCAGATCCTTGATCAGCAGGTCGAAGCCGGACAGAAGGTCTGCCTCATCGATTACGACGGCCACCACCGCGCCACCGCCACCGCCGAATTCCTCGCCAACCAGGGGAAGAAGGTCCACATCATCTGTTCGAGCCTCTTTATCGGCGCCGAACTCGGCCCGACCCAGGACCTTTATCTCACCCGCCAGCGCCTCCTCGGCAAAGGGGTCTCTTTCACCCCGGATATCGCGGTGATGGAGGTGAGCGGCGAGATCGGCGCCAAGGTCATCAAAGGCTTCAACGTCTACTCCAACCAGTGGGATGAGTGGGGCCCCTTTGACTCCGTCGTCCTCGCCATGGGCCAGGCGGTCGATGACGATCTCTACTTCGCCCTCAAGGGGAAGGTCAAGGAACTCCACCGCATCGGCGACTGCGTCGCTCCCCGGCGTGTCGACATGGCGATCTGGGAAGGTCACCAGGTCGGGAGGGAGATCTGATGTCCAGCCGAATTTCACCAAGCAGCGCCGCCCCGCCGACGGTTCTGGTCTTCGTCGATCTGGCCCAAGGCGAACTTGACGACGCCGGCAAGGGGATCCTCTCGGAGGCCGCGCGCCTCGCCAGGGTTCTCGGCGGGGAATGGTCGGCCATCGCCTTTGCCGGTGCGGAAGCGCCGCCTCTGAACGATTTCGCCCCCTACGGCACCCCGACTTTGACCCTGATCGAGGCCGGCCCCGAGGTTGCTGACTCCCTGGAAGCGCAAGGGCGGCTCCTCGCCGCCGCCGCTGCGGCCAGTGGCGTCCGCCTCCTCCTCTTGCCGCATAACGATCTCGGCGCATCGCTGGCGCCGCTCCTCGCGGCGGAGTTGTCCGGAGCGCTCTTCACCGAAGCCCTCGCTTACCAGCGGGATGATGCGACCCTGAGCCTGACGCGCGCCGCTCTCGGCGTGCAGGTGGTCGAGACCAAAACCTGGGAGAATCAGGGGCCGCTGATTCTCACCATCCATCCCCGCATCCTCAGCACCGTCGTCCTGCCGAGCATGCAGCGCTTTGTGCCGGAAGTGAAACGTTGGCGCAGTTCCCAGCCGGTCCTCGCCGGACCGACCTGGATCATCGAGCGGATTGCGCCCGATCCGCAGACCGTCGACGTCGTCGATGCCGAGGTCATCATCAGCGCCGGTCTCGGTTGTAATGAAGAGGGTTTCGCCCAGGTCGAAGAGTTGACCCGTCTGTTGCGCGCCTCCCTCGGCGTCACCCGCCCGGTCTACGACCTCGGGCGGTGCGGTTTCGAACGGATGGTCGGACAGACCGGCGAGACCGTGGCGCCGCGCCTTTATGTCGCCCTGGGGATCTCCGGTTCGATGCATCATCTCGGCGGCATCAAGGAAGCAAAGAAGGTGATTGCCGTCAACAGCGACGCCAAGGCGCCGATCTTCCCCAATGCCGACGAAGGGTTCGTCGCTGATTTGCGCGAAGTGCTGCCGCTACTGATTGCGCGGGTCAAGTCAGCTCAAGGAGGTGGCGCATGAAGAGTACATTTGATGCCATCGTCGTCGGAGCCGGTCCGGCCGGTTCCAGCGCGGCTTTGACCATGGCCCGGGCCGGCCTCGATGTCGCTCTTCTCGAGCGCGGTTCCTTCCCCGGTGAGAAGAATATGTTCGGCGGCGTCCTGCACCGCCTCACCGCCCTTGAAGAGGTCTTTCCCGATTTCTGGAATCAGGCACCGCTCGAGCGGCACATCGTCAAGAAATCGCTGACCTTCATGACCGGCGAGGCGAGTTTCAACGTCAACTTCGACACCGCCGCCTCGGACCGCACCCCCTACAACGGTTACACCATCAGCCGCCCCAAGTTCGACCGCTGGCTCGCCGAAGAAGCGGTCAAGGCCGGGGCGACGCTCCTCTGCAGCAGCACCGTCGATGATGTCATCATCGAGAAAGGGAAGGTCGTCGGCGTGACCCTGCTGCGCGACGGCTCTTCGCTGCGGGCGCCGGTGGTGATCGCCGCCGACGGCGTCCTCTCCTTTGTCGCCAAGAAGGCGGGACTGCGCCGTCCCAAGTTCGACCCCTCGCATCTGGCAGTCGGGGTCAAGGCCCTCATCGATATGCCGAAGGAGGTCATCGACGATCGCTTCGGGCTGGTCCGCGATCAGGGGGCCTCCAACGAGCTCGTCGGCTGCACGGCCGGGGTGCGCGGCGGCGGCTTCCTCTACACCAACTACGATTCCCTCTCCCTCGGCCTGGTCATGCACCTCTCCAGTCTCAGCGCCGGGAGCAAGACCCCTTATGACCTCCTCAACGACTTCATGGAGCAGCCGCAGATTGCCAAGCTGCTGCGCGGCGGCCGCCTCCTTGAATACTCCGCCCACCTCGTTCCGGAAGGGGGGTACGGCATGGTGCCGGAGCTGGTCGGCGACGGAATCCTCGTCGCCGGCGATGCCGCGGCGCTCTGCATCGTCACCGGTCTCAACCTGGAGGGGATCAACCTCGCCACCCAGTCCGGGGTTATCGCCGCGCAGGCGGTGATTGCCGCGCATCAGAACAAGAACTTCAGCAAGACGGGGCTGGCCATTTACCGGCGGAAGCTGGAGGAGAGTTACGTCCTCAAGGATCTCAACCTGTACCGCCGCACCCCGCACATGCTCCATAACGACCGGATCTATAATAAATACCCGGAGCTGATCTGCGGTCTGATGGACGAGATCTACCGGATCGACGGCACCCCCAAGGAGACCATGACCAAAATGGTCCTCCGCGCCGCCAAGGAGAAGATCGGCCTGAAGAATCTGCTGGCCGATGTTTACGCCGGATGGAGAGCCCTATGAAGATCAATCCCGACGAGATTTTTGACTACACCAGTTTCGCCATCGATCGCGAGCCGCATATCGTTGTCGACACCGCGATCTGTGTCGGCTGCGAGCAGCGGGCCTGCACGGTCGCCTGCCCGGCGCGCTGCTACAGCTGGGATGCAGCGAGCCAGAAGCTGACCTTTGTCCACGATGGCTGTCTGGAGTGTGGTACCTGCTACGTCGTCTGCCACCGCGACGCCTTCACCCGCTGGCGCTACCCCCAAGGCGGCTTTGGCGTCTCCTACCGCCTGACCTAGGGAGCACATCCAATGAACGATAAACCGTTAAAAATAGTTGTTCTGCTGCGTGAAACCTGCGACCCGCGCCCGCCGGTACAACTCACCGCTGACGGCTACAGCGTCAGTGAACGCGGCCTGCGCCGCATCGCCAACCCGGCTGACCTCGCGGCCCTGGAGCAGGCGCTGCGCCTGGCCGAAGCGCACCGAGGTGAAGTCATAGCGGTCGCCATCGGCCCGCAGCGCCTCGATAATCATCTCCGCATCGCCCTCGCCATGGGCGCCGGTCGCGCGATTCGCGTCTGGAACTCGGCCTTTGCCGGCGGCGACGTGGTCTCGGCGGCGCGCCTGAGCGGGCGGATCCTCGAGATCCTGGCGCCGGATCTCATCCTCACCGGCAGCCGTCTCCTCGATCGCGGCGACGATCCGACCCTGGCTTTGGCCGCGGCCCGCCTCGACATTCCCTGCCTCAGCGCCACGGTGGAGCTGAGGCATCATGAACGCGGTGTCGAAGCGCTGCGCAAATGTGATCGCGGCGCGCGCCAGAAGGTCATCGCGGCGCTCCCCTGCGCCCTGCTCATCGAGGCCGACAGCTGCACCCCACGCTATCCCGATCAACCGGGGCTGATGGCGGCGCTGGCGGCCCCCCTCGAACTCTGGGGGCTCCCCGAACTCGGTCTGCCGGCGAGTGCAATCGGCGCCGCCGCTGCCCTGCTCGGCAAGGGGCCTTGCGCCTTTCCCCGCCCCAACCCGCAACGGACCGTGACCCCGGATGCCAACCTGCCGGCTTTTGAGCGGATCCTCGCTCTCCTCTCCGGCGGCATCAAGCCTCGCGCCGGGAAACTCCAGACCCTCGAGTGCGAAGCGACCGTGGAACGGCTGCTGGAGATCTTCACCAACGCCGGCCTGATCGGCAGCGAATCGTCATGAATTACCGGCTGGCGCCAGGGATCACCATCGCGGAGCAGGGGGACGGCGGACTCCTCGTCGCTTCCCGGCCCCTGCGCCTGGTCCAGCTGAACAAACCCCTGCTCCGCCTCGCCCGCCGTCTGCAACAAGCCAGCGTCACCCCGGCCTCCGCTGCTGAAGCGACGGTTTTAGAGCGACTCGCCAAGCGGGGCTTCGTCAGCAGTGAATGGCCGTTGCTGGCCGAAGCCGAGTTGCCCCGCGTCAGCATCATCATCCCGGTCAAGGACCGCCCCGTCGATCTGCGCCTTTGTCTGGAGTCCCTTGCCGCCCTCGATTACCCGTCCGAACGCCTGGAGGTCATCGTCGTCGACGACGGCAGCAGCGACACCACCCCGCAGGTCGCCGTTGACCTCGGCGCCCGGCTGGTTCATTCCGGGGCGACCGGCGGCGGCCCGGCCGCGGCCCGCAACCGCGGCGCGCAAGTTGCCAGCGGTGAAATTCTCGCCTTTATCGATTCGGACTGCACCGCTTCAAGGTCGTGGCTGCGCGAACTCCTGCCGGCCTTTGCGACGCCGCAGGTGGCAGCAATCGGCGGCTGGGTCGACGGCATGCACTCGTCCGTCCCCCTCGATCGCTACGAAGCGGTGATGTCGAGCCTCAACCTCGGTCGCCGGGCGATGAGCGGCAGCGCCGGCGGCGATACCTTCTACCTCCCCTCCTGTAATCTCCTGCTGCGGCGCGCAGCTTTCGTCGCAGCCGGCGGTTTTCGCGCCGAACTGCAGGTCGGCGAGGATGTCGATCTCACCTGGCGGCTGCGCGACGCCGGCCACAGCATCGTCTACCTGCCGCATGGCTCGGTCTGTCATGCCCACCGCAGCCGTCTCTGGCCCTTCATGAAACGGCGCTTCGATTACGGCACCTCGGAAGGGATGCTGCAGCAGCTCCATCCGGTGCGCGGCAAGAAGATGCTGCTGCCGCCGCTGCTGACAACGATCCTCGGCCTCCTCGCCCTGGCGCTGGTCGGGCGCTCCCTGTGGCCCCTCCTCCCCGCCCTCCTCCTTTTCCTCGGCGATCTCGCCCTGACCGGGCGCCGTATCCGCGCCCAGGGGGTGACCCTCGCCAGCGGCAAGATCCTCCTCGCCCGCGCCCGGACGATCGCCAGCCTCGCTTACTATCTCGGTTACCATCTGCTGCGCTACTACCTGGTGCCGCTCCTCGTCGTCAGCTGCCTTTATCCGCCCTTGGGCCTGCTGGTCCTCCTGGCGCTCGGCGGGGTGGCGATTGTCGATCATCAGGTACGTCAGCCGCGGCTGGCGTTGCCGCTCTTTATCTTCTACTACTTTCTCGAACAGCTTGCCTACGGTAGCGGCGCCTTTAGCGGTTGTTGGCGCCTGAAGACCTTTGCCAGTTACCGCCTCGATCTGCAGTCCGAATAAGAGGAGATATGGGGAGTTTTGCCACGGCGTAGATTTATTCCCCAGGAATAATTCCCCCCCACCTGCCAAGGAAATGAGTGGTGGGGAGAAAATACCCAAAACAGCACTTTGAGCGGTCGGTAAAAGTCGGGAGATTTGCACGCTAGGCAGCTGAAATTTTATGGACAAAATTTGCAAACCGATGTTTTATGAAATGGCATCGGCATTGCACAGAAGGAGTATATCCTCCCTCGTGGAGGGCTGGTCACAGTTAAGTGGAACAAACTCCGAGCCTGGTTGCCTAAAGGGATGACCCCAAGGTGAAGGGCCAATGGGTGGTGCTGGAAACGGCACTGCCTCCCTGGTGGAAAGGAGCTTCTACACCTTGGCACGGTAAAGGAGAAGCAGGAATGGACAAAATAGTCAGAATCGACATGGGGGCCAAAGGTGGCCCGAAAGTAACGACCGAGCCGGTCGGCGAGTACGCCGGTCTTGGCGGTCGGGCAGTAACCTCGCTAATGGTCAGCAAAGAGGTGCATCCGCTTTGTCACCCCCTCGGCGCCGAGAACAAGCTCGTCATCGCTCCGGGGATGCTTAGCGGTACCACCGGCGCCATGACCGGCCGCCTCTCGGTCGGCTGCAAGAGCCCGCTCACCGGGACGATCAAGGAGTCGAACGCCGGCGGCCAGGCTGCCCAGGTCCTCGCCCGCATCGGCTACGCCGCCATCGTCCTCGAAGGGAAGCCGGAAGGGGATGACCTTTACAAGATTCACGTCAGCAAGGACGGGGTCAAGGTCATCGTTGATAACAGTCTGAAGTTGATGGACAACTACCCGCTGGTTGCCAAACTGCGTGAAGAGTACGGCGACAAGGTCGCATACATGTCGATCGGCTCGGCGGGTGAGCGGCAATTGTACATCGCCTCCATCGCCTGTACCGATCCAGAACTCCGTCCCACCCGCCATTGCGGCCGCGGCGGCGTCGGTGCGGTCATGGGCTCGAAGCGGGTCAAGGCGATCATCCTCGACGATGCCGGCTGCAAGCAGCGGCCGCCGCAGGATCCGGAGAAGTATCGCGACGCCAACCGCAAGTTCGTCGAGGGACTGCGCAAGCATCCGGTCACCGGCGAAGGGCTGCCGGCCTACGGCACCAACGTCCTCACCAACGTCCTCAACGAAGCCGGCGGCTATCCGACCCGCAACTTCAAATCCGGGGTCTTCGAAGGGTCGGCCAAGCTCAGCGGCGAAGCTCAGGCCGAACTGGAGATCAAACGCGGCGGCTCTGCCACCCACGGCTGCCATCGCGGCTGCGTCATCCAGTGTTCGGGGATCTACAACGACAAAGACGGCAACTACCTGACCAAACAGCCCGAATATGAGACGGTCTGGTCGCACGGTGGCCACTGCGGCATCGACGATCTCGACACCGTGGCCCAGCTCGACTTCATGGATGACAACTTCGGCGTCGATACCATCGACATGGGGGTCGCCATCGGCGTCGCCATGGATGCCGGCCTCATCGAGTTCGGCGACCGCGCCGGCGCCATCCGCCTGATGGAGGAAGTCGGCAAGGGGACCCCCCTCGGCCGCATCCTCGCCAGCGGTGCCGATATCACCGGCAAAGTCTTCGGCGTCGAGAAGGTGCCGACCGTCAAGGGGCAGGCGATGCCGGCTTACGATCCCCGTCCGATCCAGGGGATCGGCGTCACCTACGCCACCACCACCCAGGGCGCCGACCACACTGCCGGTTATGCCATCGCCACCAACATCCTCAAGGTCGGCGGCGATGTCGATCCGCTCAAGACCGAAGGACAGATCGAGCTCTCCCGCAACCTGCAGATCGCCACCGCGGCGATCGACTCCACCGGCATGTGCCTCTTTATCGCCTTTGCCATCCTCGATCAGCCCGAGACCTTCCAGGCGCTCCTCGACATGCTCAATGCCTTCTACGGCACCGAGCTCACCGGCGACGGCGTCGTTGCCCTCGGCAAGACCGTCCTCTCGGCCGAGCGCGACTTCAATACCCGGGCCGGCTTCACCGCGGCGCACGACCGGCTGCCGCGCTACTTCTACACCGACCCGATCGCTCCTCATAATCAGGTCTTCTCGATGACGGATGAGGAACTCGATTCGGTCTATAACTGGTAGGTTTTTGTCAAGAGGAGGGGAGGCCGGATCCGGTCTCCCCTCCCGTCATTGGAAAGGACCGGAGCGCATGCAGGGTGGTCGATCGATTGAGGTGCAATTGGCGCCGGAGCTGCTGCGCATCTTCTTCCCCCTTTTTCAGGAGGGGGTCGAGGTGGAAGTCAAGTCCGGTTGCACTATCCGCGAGCTTTTGATCGAACAGTTCGGCATCGCCGCCGAATATATCTCCACCCGGATTACCACCGTCTTTGTCAACCACCGGGCGGTCGACAATATGGATAGTGCCCGGATCTACGACGGCGCGGTCCTCGCCCTCTCCGGCGCGATGCCGGGACTGGTCGGGGCGACGATGCGCAGCGGCGGTTTTTACGCGGCGATGCGCGGCAACATGACCTACCGCAACGAAGCAACGGCGCCGGAGGTGAAATCGGGGACGATCAAGCTCAAACTCTTCAATCTCCTCCTCCCCGAACTCGGCCCGCGCCTGTTATCACGGGGTATCCTCCTCAGCGCAGCGCGCTGGCAGGAGTTTCTTACGCAGCAACCGGAGCAATTGCGGGTTCGGGGCTATTGGCTGGACGGCCGGGCGTTACCGGTCGATCAGCTCCGCGCCGGGACGAATCTCCCCGCCGCCACGGAAGTTATCAAGCTCAAGGTCTATTCCGGAGAGGAGGTCGCATGAAGATCACCGTCAAGCTCTTTGCCACCTTTCGTAAAGATCGCTTCGAGATCGAAGAGCGCACCTATCCGCAAGGGACGACCGTCGGCGAGATCGTGAGCGAACTGCAACTCCCGCGGACCCAGCTCGGCATCCTGCTGGTGAGCAGCCGCCATGTTGATCTCGATCGGGTGCTGGTCGATGGCGAAACGCTGGCGATCTTTCCCCTGGTCGGCGGCGGCTGAAATGACGGCGCTGGCTACTTTCCTCGCGACTAAGGCTCTCTCCGGACTGATCTCCTGGCAGGACCAGTGCCAGGCAGCGGCAGATTTCGAATTGACATTGGCCGCTGTGGAGGGAAGAATTTTAGAGAACAACCTGCTGCCGGCGCGTTACCAGCGCAACCAGCAGATGATCTCCACCCCCCAGCAGCTCCGGCTCCTGCGCAGCAGCGTGGCGGTGGTCGGCGCCGGCGGGCTCGGGGGCTATATCCTCGAAGAGCTGGCGCGCCTCGGCGTCGGGCAGATCGTCATCATCGACGATGACGTCTTTGAGGAACACAATTTGAACCGCCAACTCCTTGCGTCGCCGGCCAAGCTCGGTCGCGTCAAGGTGGAGGTGGCGGCGGAGCGAATCGCCGAGATCAATCCGGCAGTGACGGTGCGCGCGGTGCAGGCGCGCCTCGACAAGGCGCAGGGAGTTAGCCTCCTGGCCGGCGCTGACTGTGTGGTCGATGCGGTCGACAACGTCCCTTCCCGCCTCGAACTGGAGGAGCTCTGCGAAGGCCTGCAGGTTCCGCTGGTGCACGGCGCCATCGGCGGCTGGTATGGCCACGTCACCACCATCTTCCCTGGCGACCGTTCCCTGGCCAAACTCTATCGCCACTGGAGCGGCGGCAAGGGGATCGAACAGCAGCTCGGCAACCCCGCCTTCACCCCGGCGGTGGTGGCCAGTTTTCAAGTGGCCGAAGTCTGCAAGATCCTGCTTGGTCAAGGACGATTGCTGCGCAACCGGCAGCTGAATATCAACCTGCTCGACATGGAGGTCGAGGAAATCCCGCTGTAAGCGGTAGGACCCCCCCGCCCTTTGGGCACCCCCCCTGCTGTGCAGGGGAGGCAACGACAATTGAAACTCTCTCCGAGCCACAGCGCCTAACGGGTTGATCCCCAGGGCGTGCGGCCAACGGGTATGGCTGGAAACGGCCATGCCTCCCTTTTGGAAAGGAGAACCCCCCGCGCGCCCCAGGTGTGCCGGATTCGGGTCCCTTTCCAATTGGAAAGGGACCTTTTTTATGGCCCCTGCACAAAATCTTTCAACCCAACCGGAGGCCAAAATGATCCAGATCGTCACCGACCCTATCGATCCGCAACGCAGCTATCAGCTCCTCCAGCCGGGACGCGCCGGCTCTATCCTCCTCCATTTTGCCGTGGTCAAGGCTGATGGCGGCAGCGGGCAGAGGAGCAGCGCCGTCGAATATCAGGCCGAAGCCGGGGCGGAAGCCGAGCTCGAAGAGATCGTCAGCATCCTGCGGGCGGGATGGCCGATCAGCGATGTGCTGCTGCAACGGCGCAGCGGAGTGCTGGAGGTTGGTGAGATCATCTCCCTGGTGGCCGTCTGCGCCGAGGCGAGTGCCAACAGCTTTGCCGCCTGTCAGGTCGGTCTGGAGCTCCTCAAGAAGATGAAGACGATCAGGAAACGGGAAGTATTTATCTGACTGCGGATGGTCCGGAGCAGATTTTATTGAGTGAAGAAAGGGAAGGGGAGACCCCTCTCGCAACCCAAGGAGAACTATCATGATGCAGCGTTTAGTGACGGCCCTGTTGTTAATCCTCCTCGCCGTACCGGCTTTTGCCATCGAGCATCTGCGCCTGGCGACGACCACCTCCACCGAGAACTCCGGTCTCCTCGCCGACCTCCTCCCCCCCTTCGAGGCGGCCAACAACTGCAAGGTCGATGTCATCGCCGTCGGCACCGGCAAGGCCCTCAAACTGGGCGAGACCGGCGATGTCGATGTTGTCCTCGTCCACGCCCGCAAGGCCGAGGACAAGTTCGTCGCCGCCGGCTTCGGCGTCGATCGCCGCGATGTCATGTATAACGACTTCGTCCTCCTTGGCCCGAGCGCTGACCCGGCCGGGATCGCCGGGACGAAGAATGTTGCGGCAGCGCTGACCAGGATCGCCGCCAAAAAGGCGACCTTCGTCTCCCGCGGCGACGATTCCGGGACGCATCAGATGGAGAAGGAGATCTGGAAATCAGCCGGTGTCACCCCGAGCGGCAGCTGGTATCTCGAAGCCGGCCTCGGCATGGGCGAGGTCATCACCATGGCGACCGAGCGCGGCGGCTACACCCTCGCCGATCGCGGCACCTATCTCGCTTACAAGAGCAAGACCAACCTCAAGGTCGCGGTCGAAGGGGACCCCGTCCTCTTCAATCCCTACGGCGTGATCATGGTCAATCCGGCCAAACATCCGCACGTCAAGGTCGCACTGGCGAAGAAGTTCATCGACTTTCTGACTTCAAAGCAGGGGCAGAGCCTGATCACCGGTTTCAAGATCAACGGCGATCAACTCTTCTACATCAGCAAGTAAGGGGAGATCCGCTTGGACTACCTGCTCACCTCGCTGAGCGCGGCGCTCGGCATGATCATCAACCTGAACCAGGATGTCGCGAGTGCGGTCTGGGTCTCCCTCTACACCTCGCTGCTGGCGATCGTCGTCGCGGCGCTGCTCGGTATTCCGATCGGCGCCGCGATCGGCCTCGGCAGCTTCCCGGGACAGCGGTTTCTCACCACCCTCCTCAACACCTTGATGGCGTTGCCGACAGTGGTGGTCGGACTGGTTCTCTTCGGCCTCTTCAGTCGCCAGGGTCCCCTCGGACCCCTGGGACTCCTCTTTACTCCCTGGGCGATGATCGCCGGGCAGGTGGTTCTGGCGGTTCCGATCGTCGCCAACTACACCCTGGCCGCGGTCGCCGGCGCTGATCCGCGCATCCTGCCGACCGCCCTGACTCTCGGCGCCGGCCGACTGCGCGGCGCCTGTCAGCTCCTTTTGGAGGTCCGTTTCGGGATGATGGCGGCGATCGTCGCCGGCTTCGGCCGGGTGATCGCCGAGGTCGGGGTGGCGATGATGCTCGGCGGCAATATCCGCGGCAGCACCCGGACGATGACCACCGCCATCGCTCTGGAGACGAGCAAAGGGGAGTTTGCCTTTGGCCTCGCTCTCGGACTCGTGCTGATGAGTGTGGCCTTGATCGTCAACCTCTTTCTCAACCTCCTGCAGCAAAGGTAAAGATTATGGCGCCCTTCGCAACCTTGCACGACCTGACCTTCCAGCGCGGCGATTTTTGCCTGGCGATAAACCATCTCGAACTGGAGAGCGGGCAGATCTATCTTCTTGAAGGGACGAACGGCGCCGGCAAGAGTACTTTCCTTCATCTCCTCGCCCTGCTGCTGGTGCCGACCGCCGGGAGCATCTCTTTCTCTGGCGAAGTGGTCAGGGAAGAAACGCAGCGGCAGCGCTTGCGCCGGAGCATCACCCTGGTCGAACAGCAACCCTACCTCTTTGCCACCAGCGTCTATCAGAACCTCGCCTTTGGTCTGCGTCTGCGGGACGTGCGTGGCGAGCTGCAGGATCGCCGCATCCGCAAGGCTCTGGAGACGGTGGGGCTGGCCGGTTTCGAAGAGCGCCATGTCCGCACCCTCTCCGGCGGGGAGAGTCGCCGCGTCGCCCTCGCCCGGGCCATGGTGCTGCGGCCGCAACTCCTCCTCCTCGACGAACCGACCGCCGGGCTCGACCGGGAAGTTCTCCCCCTCTTTGAAGCTTGTCTGGCAACTCTCAAGGGGCAGGGGACGACCCTCGTCATCGCCAGTCACGACAAAGATCAGTCGCGGCGGCTCGACGGGATCGTCCTGACTCTCGACCGCGGACGTCTTTGCCCACCCCTCGTTGCCAACTCTCCCCATGTCCTGGAGGCGCACTGATGCCGATCTCCTTTAGCGACGCCCGCCAGCTCATCCTCGAGCAGGTTCCGACCCTCGGGGTCGAACGGGTGATGCTCCTGGCCGCCGCCGGCCGCATCCTCGCCGAAGAGGTGATCTCCCCCTGCGATCTCCCCGATTGTGATGTCTCGGCCATGGATGGTTATGCGATCCACGCCGCCGACTGTCAGGCCGGGACCCTCCTCAGGGTCACCGGCTTCATCGCTGCCGGCGGCTCGCCGACCCCGGTGGTGACCGCTGGCAGTGCTGTCAAGATCATGACCGGCGCCGCCTTGCCGGCCGGTTGTGATGCGGTCGTGCCGGTGGAGGTGACACAGGAAGAAGGCGGGTTTGTGCGGATTCTTACCCCGGTCAGCCGCCACCAGTACATCCGCCGTCGCGGTGAAGATGTCGCACAGGGGACGATCGTCATCCCCTGCGGCACCCTGATCCGCCCGCCGGAAATCAGCATGCTCGCCTCTCTGGGGCGGCTGTCGATCGCCGTCCACCGCCGCCCCCGCGTCGCCATCGTCTCGACCGGTGACGAACTCGTCGAACCGGGGGAGGCGCGTAGCGCCGGGCAGATCGTCAATTCCAATGCCTACTCCCTGGCGGCTGCGGTGCAGGAGTGCGGCGCAGAAGCGCTCCTCCTCGGCATCGCCCGCGATGATCTCGACAGCCATCGCCGCCTCTTTTCTGCCGGTCTTGACTGCGATGTACTGATCACCTCGGCCGGGGTCTCGGCCGGCGATCGCGATCTGGTGCGTGAGGTCCTGGCCGAACTCGGCGTCCAGCAGTTCTTCTGGAAGATCGCCATGAAACCGGGGGGGCCGACCGCCTTCGGCATCCGCGGGCAGGTGCCGGTCTTCTCCCTCCCCGGCAACCCGGTCTCGACCATGGTGACCTTCGAGGAGCTGGTCCGCCCGGCGCTGTTGCAGATGATGGGGCATCGCCGCGTCCTCCGCCCCCTGCTCAAGGCGATCCTCCAGGAAGAGATTCGCAAGGAGGCGGGAAAAACCCTCTTCATGCGGGTGCAGGTGACCCTGGCGGCGGGGCGCTTTCGGGTCAGCACCTCCGGCGATCAGCGCACCAGCACCTTGCGCACCATGGTCCGCGCCAACGGCCTCGCCATCCTTCCCGCGGATGCGACCGTCCTTGCCGCCGGGAGCGAGGTCGACCTCCATCTCCTCAATGACGAGGTGGTGATGCTTGACCCCTTTGAGGGGAGGGAACCATGCCCCTGAGCTACGAAGATGCGCAGCAACTGATCCTGGCGCAGATCCAGCCTCTGGCCGCCGAGACCGTCCCGCTCCTCGAAGCCCTCGGGCGGGCGATCGCTGTAGGGGTGATCGCTCCCTTTGATCTCCCGCACTTCGATAATTCAGCGATGGACGGCTATGCCCTGCGCGCTGTTGACAGCGGTCCCGGCAAAACTCTGACGGTCAGCGGCTATCTCGCCGCCGGCAGTACCGAACAACCGCCGGTCCTGCCGGGGTGCGCGGTCCGCATCATGACCGGGGCGCCGCTGCCGCCGGGGGCTGACGCCGTCGTCCCGATCGAAGAGACCGAGAATGACGGGGCGACCGTCACCCTGCGTGGCCCCCTTCCTCCCGGCAATCACATCCGTCGTCGCGGCGAAGACGTGCGCAGCGGCGAGGAGGTCCTCCCGGTCGGCACCATCCTGCGGCCGGCCGAGATCAGCATGCTCGCCTCCCTGGGGCGGATGGATGTCGCCGTCCATTGTCGTCCCCGCGTCGCCATCCTCTCCACCGGCGACGAACTGATCGAACTCGGAGAGCCCCTCACCGCCGGACGGATCATCAACAGCAACAGCTGGTCCCTCGCCGCCTCGGTCCTCGAACTCGGCGGCGTGCCGGTGCAACTCGGCATTGCCAGCGACGACCGCGAATCGCTGCGCGCCAAACTCAGCGCCGGCCTTCACTGTGATCTCCTCATCACCTCGGCCGGGGTCTCGGCCGGCGACCGCGATCTGGTGCGCGAAATCCTCGGAGAACTCGGCGCCAAGCAGCTCTTCTGGAAGGTCGATATCAAACCCGGTCGCCCCCTCGCCTTCGCGATCAAGAAGGGGGTGCCGATCTTCTCCCTCCCC
>JAXMLA010000191.1:0-1356 GCA_034370465.1 Desulfuromonadales bacterium | reverse complement strand
ATGAGTATCTACGAGCGAGCGATCAATCTGCAGCGCCAGGGAAACTGGGCCGGCTACGGAGAAGAAGTGAAAAAGCTCGGGGATGTCCTGCAGCAGATGGCCAGGTAGGACGCACAAGAAGGAGAGATCATCTCTTCCCCGGCAACAGGACTCCTGTTGCCGGGGATATTTTTAAGCCCGCACCGGAAATTCATCCCGCAACATATTGAGGTTCCTGCAAATAGTGCGGCCGCAAAAACCCTTTCCCTGCCCCATTCCCTGCAACCTTTGAAGCTAATCCCCTGTTATCTAAGACTAAATTTGAAATTATAAGCCCCCCTTGTTTTTGGCAGGCCGCTTGCTCATACAATAACTATTCGACAATTCTGTCCGCAGAAAATTTATTTGAGTCCTTGAACATCAGGATGTTACGGCTAGAATTTAACCACTTGCCTCTAACCTAAGGAGATCATCATGAAAAACAGAGTTCATTCCCTGGCCCTTGTCGCCATCTGTCTGCTCGCCACCACCTCTTTCCTCGGCGGCTGCGCGAAGACCGGCATGCAGCGTTCCGTCAAAGCTTCCAACTCCATCGAACAGGTCGACTCTGAGATGAGGAAAATGGTGACACAGATTGACGCCACGGCGGCCTCCCTTGACGCGGTCGTCAGTCCCGGACAATCCGATCTGAAAAAGGCCTTCAACACCTATTCCAGCAATGTTGTTGATCTGGAGAAGACCGGGGATAAAGTTCTCAAGTACATGGCGGAGATGAAAGTCAACACCAAGGAATATTTCACCGAGTGGGCCAAAGAAGGGGATGCTTATACCAATCCCCGGCTGCGCGAACTCAGCCAGGAGCGCCAGAACAAACTGGCTGATATCTATGCGCAGGTCCCGGCCGCCAACGAAGGGGTCAAAGAGAGCTATCAGGCTTACATGACCGACCTCAAGGAAATCCAGATGTATCTGTCTAACGATTTAACCCCGAACGGAATCGCATCGGTGACCCCGATCACCCAGAAAAGCGTCCGTGATCTCGACCGCTTGAAAGCATCGATGCGCCCGGTCATCTACGCTCTTGACGAAATCAAGGCCGAATTATACAGCGGGAAGTAGGCGGGCGACGAAGCTGTCGACCAAAGCACGTGGAAATTGAACAAAATGTACAACGAGCGGAAAGGGTAGAAGATCATGAAAAAACTACAGCGCATATTACAATTGCTGGTCTGCATCGGGTTGCTCACCGCATTTCTGGGGTGCACCACATCGACGCGAACAAAGCAGAGTACCGGCGAGTATGTTGATGACTCGGTGATCACCACCAAGGTAAAGACGGCGATCTTCAACGAACCGACCCTGAAATCGTTTCAAATC
>JAXMLA010000190.1:0-4125 GCA_034370465.1 Desulfuromonadales bacterium | reverse complement strand
ACGCAGCCTTTACGCAATCTTACTTCAGGAAACTGGGGCTTATATCGTTATTGAACCAGTTTCACCGTTTCCAGCATTCAACGTGAACCGCCGTATACGGAACCGTACGTACGGTGGTGTGGGAGGACGGCGGGAGTAATTTCGCCTCCTACCCGATTAAAGTGACGCATCTTTTAGGCGGCGATCAGCCCGTCTTTGACGCGGATGATCCGTTCGGCCCGCCTGGCAACTTCGTCACTGTGGGTGACGATGATCACGGTTTTTCCCTGGCGATGCAGATCTTGCAGGAGGTCGAGAACCTCGGCTTCGGCGACCGAATCGAGATTGCCGGTCGGTTCATCGAGCAGCAGGATGTCGGGATCGTTCGCCAGCGCCCGGGCAATTGCCACGCGTTGCTGTTGGCCGCCGGAGAGTTGTCCCGGTTTCGACCCGGCTTTTTCTGCCAAGTTGACCATCGCCAATAACTTCTCAGCCCGGCTCCGTTGTTCCGGTTCGGCCACTCCGGCCAGCATCATCGCAATTTCGATATTCTCGATCGCGGTCAAACCCTGTAGCAGGTTGAAGAATTGAAAGACAAAGCCGATGCGCTGACCGCGCAATCGCGCCAAATCAGTATTGGCGATGGTGCTGATCTCGATATCGCCGATGTAGATTTTGCCGCTGCTCGGTCGATCGAGACCGCCGATGAGGTGCATGAGTGTGCTTTTACCGTGTCCGGAGGGACCGACAATGCAGGTGAAAGAGCCTTGGGGGATCTCCAGGGAGACATCCTTGAGGGCACTGGTGGTGATTTCTCCGACGGTATAGGTTTTGGCGGCATGTTCAGTGCGGATGATGTTACTCATAGCTGATCGCCTCCACCGGAGTGAGTCGCGCCGCTTTCCAGGCCGGGTAAAGACCGGCGATAATGGCGACAAGGGCTGAAAAGAAGATAGAGCTGATAATGATGTTCAGATCGAGCAGTGAGCCGCTCCCCGAACCTTTAACCAGGGTTGTGAAGGCGTTTTGGCTGATATAAGGGGTGGCCACGGTGGCAGTTACCAGGCCAAAGATGACGCCGGTGATGCCGCCGATCAGACCGTAAAATCCGGATTCGAGCATGAAGAGGGTGAAGATCGTCCGTCGTCTGGCGCCGAGAGCCTGAAGGATGCCGATTTCCCGCTTCCGTTCGTAGGTGGCTGCCATCATCGTATTAACGATGCCGAAGGCGGCAGCGATGACCGCCACCGCGGCAATCAGCTGCAGGGTGATGTTGACGGTGCCGACAATGCTGAGGACCGATTGGAGCATCTGCTTGTCAGAGACCACACCGAGGCCGGTCGCGACGCGAATCTCTTCGATGTAGCGGTCGGTCTCGGCCAGATTATCAACGCGAATGGCGGCGTACGAGACATTGTCGGCGGAGTTGAAGAGTCGCTGTGCCAACGGCAGGGGGAGGAAGATGGTGGCATCATCGCGCCCGCCGGTTTCGCCGAGAATGCCGAGGATCGGTAACTTTTCGCCGCGGATGGTAACACTCGCCCCGGGTTTGAGTTCGAACTGGCGGGCAGCAGCCGATCCGAGCACGACGCCGTTTTCATCCGCAGATTGAAAATAACTTCCCGCGCTGATCTCCCAGCGCTTGAAGGCCAGGGTCGCCGCCGGTTCAATGCCGCTGACAGTGACCGGCTTGTTATTGATGGCGCTCTGCTGGGCGAGGAAGGGGACGACTGTCAGTCCTTCGATGGCGCGGATACTGGCAATCTCGGCGGCGGAGATATTGGTCGGCATCTGGTCGCCGGTGAGGATCGATAGTTGCTCATAGCCGCAGGATCCCTTGGGGATGACGACCAGGTTGGCGCCGAGAGCGGCGGTTTCCCGATAGATTTCGTTCTTGAGGCTTCCCCCCATCGACATGAAAGTGACAAAGGACGCAATGCCGATGGTAATGCCGAGGAGGGTGAAGACAAATCGCCCGCGCCGACGGGTGATATTCTTGAAAACCAGTTTAGTGAGGGTCATTTATCCCCCGATCTGATGGTTGCGCATCACTTTGATCTTTTCGGCTGTAAAGACCACTCCTTGCGGCACCTTGCTGAAGCTGCCGGTGATCCGGACCTCATCGCCGATTTTGGGCGGCGCCCCCTGATGCCGGACCGGTACATAGAGCTTGTTGCAGTTGGCAGTCGTGCACTGGAGTTCTTTGATGTCGTAGATGCCGAAGATACTGGGATCGCTGGTGGAGAAACCGGCCATGATTCCGGTCACGGTAATGGTGCCGCTGTAGGCGAGGGGATCGGTGCCGACTTGATTGACATGGAGAATGTCGCCCTCGCCTTGGGAGGTGATAACAACCGCTAAAACGATACCGACGAAGAGGGCCGCAACGATAAATATTTTCTTTTTCACGGGGAAATCCTTTTTATTAGGTGAGGTAACACGCCAATCAGCACCCTTGCGCACAATGGGAAATTGGCCAAGGAGCGCTGGTCACGGAGACGTTAAAGATCAGAGGTGATGCTCTTGTTCAGGCGGTCTCGGGAGGGTAATCAATCATTTGCTGGTGGCCGGGAAGGAAGGCGGTCAGTGGGGTAGAGGGTTGGAGTTGAGCTTCATGGGAGGGATTCAGCAACAGGAGGCGATAAAAAACCTCAACTCCCTGGCAGTTAGAGCAATGACAGTCCTGGTTACAGTCGGGGAGGTCAAAGGGCGTTTCGTCACTCTCTTCTTCGTGCGGACAGCAGGGCGCAGTCGTTTCGACGCTCATCAGGGCTGAGGCCGTCTGCGCAACGCCGGTCAGAGTGCAGAGGGCCAGCAGCAGGAGTATGAAGGTGATTATGCGCGGTAGAGAGTTCACTGGGATAAAATACAGAAATATCGGCAGATCTGTCAATGGTCCGGGGTGATTATTCGATGCGCGCTACAGCCACAACAGCATCAGGACAGTTTCCCCAGTCTATCGAGGCGATCAAGTTCTTCGCGGGCACCGCGTAGCTCTGTTTGATAGTAGTTCCAGCATGAGTAGCTTTCCAGGCCAAGGATCGTGATCCCGGCGGCGAGTACCGCCCAGAAATGCTCGATCAGCGCGCCGGATGCACCGTAAAAGAGATAGAAAAGGAGGAGATAGATGACGGGGAAGATCGTCCCCTTTGGTTCGGTCCCCTGCATCATCCGGGTAAAGACTTGAATGACCGCAGAAAAACTGTAGATGAAGAGGGCGCCGTTAATCCAGCTGATGGGGGGAGGCGGTCCGAGAATCGCCCGCCATTTCAGTGCCAGTTCGGCAAGAAAGTGGAATTGCGAATTTGCCGCGATACTGATCGCCACAAAGAGCGCCAGCGCCCACAGTCCGTAATTACTGCGTTGCTCACAGAGACGAATTTGCTCCTGGATCTTCTGCCGCAAGCTGGTTACTCCGTTCTCCGTAAAAACAAGTCTGTCCTTCCGAAAAATCGCTCTCGCTGAATTTGTTGGGGTGGAGACCGATCAGTTCTTTCCGTCGATTGATACATGTGACAGAGAGAAGAATGCTGATCTTTTGCTTGGCCGATCGCTGCTCTTCGTGAATGTCGGAGATTTTTTCGACAAGCGTCCCGAGTTCTCCGTCCAGGTGCGGTACATCTTCGCGAATATTACCATCGGCTGCCCCTTCAGTAAAGCGCATTAACTTTCTGAAAGGGACGATCAGATTCAGATTGAGGATTGCCACAACCCCGCCGATGGTCAGGCACAGGATCATCAAAGTAAAGATAGTCATTCGCCAGCGCAAGCTTACCAGCGCATGCCGCAGCGGTTCCTGGTCGAGACCGACGTCGAGGATTCCGAGAATCGCCTGGGTAGCGTCATGGACATGGCAAGCACCGTTGGCGCAGGTCGGTTCATTGAAGATCGACGCCGTGACCGCGAGAACCTGTTCCCCTTGCAGATTTTCGTAAGTGCGGGCCTGCTGCATCCCTTCGAGGGTCTGTTTCGGAACAACGCCGGCGTGACAGGCAATGCAGCCATCGGCATTTTTGTCGACAAAACGCCCAACTTCACGGGGCTCAGAGGAGAAGGCGATCCGCCCCTTCTTGTTGAAGATTCTGACGTGTTCAACCTCCTCCTGTGCCCCGACATTGGCAATGAGGTTGTTCAGGGCCTCACGGT
>JAXMLA010000189.1:0-6287 GCA_034370465.1 Desulfuromonadales bacterium | reverse complement strand
CCGCGGTCAGATACTGACCGTTCATGGTCGAGACGATGCCGTAAAAACCGGCAAAGAGACAACCGGTGGTAAAGAGATTCGGCAGGATGTACACACCCTTACGAAGGCTTTCGCGGGGATCGTATCCCGGCACGTCCTGGCTCATTTCAGGTAACCCACGATCGTTTCGCCAGAGGTGACCGTATCACCGAGACGGACAAGAACGTCTGCATCCTGCGGCAGATAGATATCGACCCGGGAGCCGAAACGGATCAGGCCGTAACGTTCGCCGCGCTCAAGAATATCCCCGACTTTCGGATAGGTAATAATCCGGCGGGCAATGAGACCGGCAATCTGGATAAAGAGGACCTTGCTCCCGATGCTGGTCTGCATGAGCAGACCGCTCTGCTCATTTGTATGGCTGGCCTTATCGAGCGCCGCATTGAGAAAATCGCCGGGATTGTAGAATTTATTGACGATGGTGCCGCTGCATGGCGCCCGATTGACGTGGACATTAAAGACCGACATGAAAATACTGACCTTGTAAGTCGGCTCAGGTCCATAACGTTCGTCGATAACCTCGCCACAAAAGACAATCCGACCGTCGGCAGGGGCAACGACAGCACGTTCATCCTCGGGAATAGAGCGTTCGGGGTCACGAAAAAAGTAGACGGTAAAGAGAGTTAAAAGGAGGAAGGGGAGCGCAAGGATTCCCCATTTAAGCAAAGCGAAGATCAAGGTGACAAAAGCAAAGAGGGCGATGAAGGGATAGCCTTCGACCGCTATCGGGGAGCGCTGAGTGGCCATAGGTCTCAATATCCTTGACAGAAAAACACCGGGGACGAGGATTCGTCCCCGGTGCGCGTCATGTCTTAATTTTTTGCCTTGTCGACGATCTTGTTCCGGCCGATCCACGGCATCATACTGCGCAACTCGCCACCGACGACTTCGATGGGATGGGCGGCATTGAGGCGGCGACGGGCAGTCATCTCCGGATAGTTGGTCTGCCCTTCGAGGATAAAGCGCTTGGCATATTCGCCGTTCTGAATATTGGCCAGACAGTCGCGCATCGCCTGCCGACTTTCAGCATTGATCACTTTCGGGCCGGTGACGTATTCACCATATTCCGCGTTGTTGGAGATCGAATAGTTCATGTTAGCAATGCCGCCTTCGAACATGAGGTCAACGATCAGCTTCAACTCATGCAGGCACTCAAAGTAGGCCATTTCCGGCTCGTAGCCGGCTTCGACCAGAGTTTCAAAACCGGCCTTGACGAGTTCAACGGCACCGCCGCAGAGGACGGCCTGCTCACCAAAGAGGTCTGTCTCGGTTTCATCTTTGAAGGAGGTTTCGATGATGCCGGTCCGACCGCCGCCGATAGCGCTCGCATAAGAGAGAGCAACATTTTTGGCCTTACCCGAGGCATCCTGATAGATGGCAATAAGATCGGGAATGCCGCCGCCACGGACAAACTCGGAGCGAACCGTATGGCCGGGAGCTTTCGGAGCGATCATGATGACATCAAGATCCGGGCGGGGGACGACCTGATTGTAATGGATACTGAAACCGTGGGCAAAAGCCAGAGTCGCACCCTGTTTCAGGTTGGGGGCGAGTTCGTCACGATAAAGCTGGAACTGGAATTCATCGGGAGTCAGGACCATGACCAGATCCGCTTGCGCGACAGCATCAGCGACGCTTTTGACTTTCAAACCGGAATTCTCCGCCTTGATCGCCGAGGTCGATCCAGGCCGCAGCGCAACAGTGACATCCACGCCGGAATCTTTCAGGTTATTGGCGTGGGCATGGCCCTGGGAACCATAACCGACAATAGTAACTTTCATCCCTTGAATCAGGGCAAGATCTGCGTCTTTATCGTAATACAGCTTCATTTCTCAACATCTCCTTGAATTTTAGATTACTTTGCTAATTATTTAAGCAACACTCAATTCTAAACGTATTTTGGTCGGGGACTTATAGCATGGCGTGCGGCTTGCTGACAAACGAATTTAGCCACGTTAAAGAGAATTAGTCGGCACTGCGCCACCCTTTGGGGCCACGACCGATCACGACCGGACCGGAACGAACCAACTCCTTGATGCCGATCGGCCGGAGAATTTCAATCAGCGCATCGATCTTTTGCGGCGAACCGGTCGCCTCAATCGTGTAGGAACGCGGAGTGACATCGACAACTTTTGCCCGAAAGATATCAGCGATGCGCAGAGCCTCGGCACGGGAGGAATCCTCAGCCGCCACCTTGATCAAAGCCATCTCCCGTTCAACATAATCTTCACCGGTAAAATCGATAACCTTGATGGTATCGATCAGTTTGTGCAACTGCTTGGTAATCTGCTCAATCACCTGATCATCACCACTGGTGACAATCGTCATCCGCGAGGTCGTCGGATCGAGGGTCGGTGCCACCGAAAGGCACTCGATGTTAAAGCCGCGCCCGGAAAAGAGTCCGGAAATACGGCTCAAGACCCCGAATTCATTCTCCACCAGAACCGATATTGTGTGTTTCATACTGATTTCTCCTAAGACGATAACGACAGCGCGGGATCAGCTGGCCAAGACCATTTCATTGAGACCTTTGCCGGCAGGAACCATCGGCATGACGTTCTCTTCGCGACTCACCTTGAACTCCATGATCACCGGACCGGGCGTCTCCAAACCTTTCCGCAACACCGCTTCTACCTCGGCAGGATCGGAGGTGCTCAGACCGGTGGCGCCGTAAGCTTCGGCGAGCTTGACAAAATCGATCGGCAATTCCATGCAGGTCTGACTGTAGCGTTGATCAAAGAAGAGTTGCTGCCATTGCCGCACCATCCCGAGAAAATTGTTATTGAGGATAACAATCTTGACCGGCAGACGATACTGCACCAGGGTCGCCAGTTCCTGCGAATTCATCTGGAAAGAGCCATCCCCGGAGACGTCGATGACCTGCCGCTGCGGCCAGGCGGCTTGCGCCCCCAAGGCAGAAGGGAGACCAAAACCCATGGTGCCGAGGCCGCCGGAGGTCAAGAAGGTGCGCGGCTGAGTGAAATCAAAAAACTGCGCGGTCCACATCTGGTGCTGCCCGACCTCGGTGGTAATAATCGCATCGTCCTTGGTCACCTTGCGCAGGGTCTCAATCACAAACTGCGGCTTGATCTCGGTCGTCGACGCCACATAAGACATGGGATGACTCTGGCGCCACGCCGCAATCTGCTCACGCCAGGGGGCGAGATCAGAGGCGAGGGTCTTGACTTCGTGCGGGGTCAGATTCAATTCCGTAATCAATTTCTGCAGGACATCACGGAGATCGCCGACGATCGGCAGATCGACACGGACATTCTTCTTGATCGACGTCGGATCGATGTCGACATGAATAATCTTGGCATGCGGGGCAAAAGTCGAGAGTTTTCCGGTGACCCGGTCATCAAAACGGGCGCCGATCGCAATCAGCAGGTCCGACTCCATCACTGCCATATTGGCGTAATAAGTGCCGTGCATGCCGAGCATCCCCAAAGAGAGGGGGTGTTTTTTCGGAAAGGAGGACATCGCCATCAAGGTCGTCGTCACCGGCGCTTTGATCAGTTCGGCAAAGCCGAGGAGTTCCTGAGAGGTGTCGGAGAGGGTGACGCCGCCACCGACGTAGATCACCGGTCGCTTCGCCGCGAGAATCATCTTGACCGCCTTTTCGATCTGGCGGGGATTCCCCTGACTGTTCGGCTTATAGCCGCGAATCTCGACTTTATCAGGATATTCGAACTTGGCCGTCGCCATCTGCACGTCTTTGGGGAGATCGACGAGGACCGGGCCCGGGCGACCGGTGCGGGCGATATAAAAGGCCTGCTTGATGATCCGCGGCAGGTCATGGATATCCCGAACCAGATAACTGTGCTTGGTCACCGGACGGGTAATACCGATGATATCGACCTCCTGAAAGGCGTCGTTGCCGATCAGGGCGGTCGGCACCTGGCCGGTGATGATCACCATCGGGATCGAATCCATGTAGGCGTTGGCAATGCCGGTAATGGTATTAGTGGCACCGGGGCCGCTGGTAGCCAACGCCACCCCGACGCGACCGGTGGCCCGGGCGTAACCGTCGGCAGCATGTACGGCCGCCTGCTCGTGGCGGGTGAGGATATGGTGAATCGGGTAGTCGATCAGATCGTTGTAGATATTGATCACCGTGCCGCCGGGGTAGCCAAAGAGCGTTTCCACCCCTTCCTGCACCAAACATTCAAGAAGGATTTGCGATCCTGTCTTCTTCATAGATAAATCTCCCTATATCTTTCTCGTCTTATCGCTAAATATTTATGGTGCTTTACAGATCGCACCGGTATTGGCAGAGGTCACCACCGCGGCATAACGGGCGAGCCAACCGGTCTTGATCTTGGCTTCCGGGCGCTGCCAACGGGATTTCCGTTCGGCAAGGATCTCGGCATCGACCAACAGCTCGAGACGACGATGCGGGATATCAAGGCGGATCCGATCACCGTTTTCCACTAGGGCAATCGTCCCGCCGACCGCTGCTTCCGGAGAAATGTGACCGATACAGGGGCCGCGGGTCCCGCCGGAAAAGCGGCCATCGGTGATCAGGGCGACACTGTCCCCCAGCCCCATCCCCATCAACGCCGCCGTCGGTGCGAGCATCTCCCGCATCCCCGGCCCGCCCTTCGGCCCTTCATAGCGGATGACGACGACTTCGCCACCCTTGATCTCGCCGCCCATCAGCGCCGCCATGGCGCCCTCTTCCGAATCGAAACAGACCGCCGTCCCTTCAAAGACCATCATCTTTTCCGAAACCCCGGACTGTTTGACGACCGCACCATCCGGAGCAAGATTACCGGTCAGGATGGCGATCCCCCCCTCGGCACGAATCGGCGAAGTCCGGGGATGGATAACCTCGTCATCGATCTCTTTGACGCAGCCGACGATCTCCGCCACCGAAAGGCCGCTGACCGTCGGATTGTCCTGAATCAGCTCTCCCAGTTGCTTGAGGACCGCGGGGACGCCGCCGGCGGCATCGAGATCCTCCATAAAATACTTCCCGCCCGGATTCATCGAAGACAGCTGCGGAGTGGTCCGGCTCAACGTGTCAAAAGCGTCCAAAGGCAGGTCGACCCCGGCCTCGCTGGCGATGGAGAGGAGATGAAGAACGGTATTGCTCGAGCCGCCGAGGGCAAGGTCGACGCGAATCGCATTGTTGAATGCTTCGGCGGTGAGGATCTGCCGGGGCGTCACCCCGTCGCGTACCAACTGGACGATCTTCTCTCCGGAAGCAAAGGCAATGCGCCGCTTCAGCGAGGAGACCGCCGGCGCTGTACCGCAACCGACCAGACTCATCCCCATCGTTTCCGTGAGGATCGCCATGGTGTTGGCGGTAAAGAGTCCTTGACAGGAACCGGCGGTCGGGCAGGCCTTCTCTTCGCAGACCAGCAACTCTTCAGCACTGATGGTGCCGGCATTGAAACGGGCCATCGCTTCAAAGGTGTCGGTGACAAAGGAATACTGCCGGCCTTCGCGGCCTCGGCCGGCCAACATCGGTCCGGCGGTGACGACGATACAGGGGATATCGAGGCGCGCTGCCGCCATGAGCATGCCCGGTGTGATTTTATCGCAATTGGTCAGCAAGACCAGACCGTCCAGACGGTGCGCCTCGGCGACCGACTCGACCATGTCGGCAATCAGCTCCCGGGTCGGCAGACTGTAATGCATGCCGCGGTGCCCCATGGCAATGCCATCGCAGACACCGGGAATACCGAAGAAGAAAGCATGCCCGCCGCCGCTGTGTACGCCCTTTTCGATCGCGCGTTCCAGATCACGCATACCGACATGACCGGGGATCAGATCGGTGAAAGAGGTGGCGATACCGATAAAGGAGCGCCCCATAGCATTACGCGGCAATCCGGTCCCCATTAACAGAGCCCGATGGGGGGTGCGTTCGAGACCTTCAGTAATAGTAGAACTGCGCTTGTTCGGCATGCACATCTTCCTTTATGAATAGGGATTTTTTCGCTTCAGGCTTGGATATTTAATCATATTAAAATTATTCAGGATCAAATAAGGGAAAAGGGTTCAGGTCGATGCCGACCGAACCCTTTTCGTGGATTGCTGATCTACATTTTATTTATTGCGTCTTTTGTTTATAGATCGATTCCATCTCGTCTTTTCCCGCCAGTTTCAATTTCTGTACCCGCTTCTTTTCCAGCTCATCCTCGGTACTGAGATAATCTTTTGCCGTTAACCGCTCCAGATCTCTTTCGAGAATTTGATGCTCTTCGTAAAGCCTGCGGAACCGTGGATTCTCTTCAAATAACTGC
>JAXMLA010000188.1:0-7829 GCA_034370465.1 Desulfuromonadales bacterium | reverse complement strand
ATCGGACAGACCCAGGAGTCGGGAATATCTTCAAAGGGGGTGCCGACAGCAACGCCGTTATCCCGATCGCCGATGGTTGGGTCGTAAATGTAGTCGCAGATCACACAGCGAAAACTCTTCATGGTTGGCTCCTTGGGTTGTAGGTTGATGCCGCAGAGTGAAAGAGTAACAAAGATCCACAGAGGCGCAAGCGGGAATCAGAGCAGGGAGATGACCGCCCGCACCGTCTTCTCAATCCCGTCAGCCGCTTCACTGATCCGACCGGCGAGCATGTAGGCCGGCGTGCTGACGATCTTATGCTCGCGGTCGATGACGAATTCGCGCACCGGGCAGTCCTGATGATTCGCCCCGGTCGCATTGATCGCCGCCGCGGTCCCGGCATCGTTGCCAATGGTCACAGTAATCGGCGCCACCTTGCCGAGGGCGCGGGCTAAAACCGCCGGAGCGATGCAGAGGGCGCCGATCGGCTTTTTGGCCGCGAACATCTCCTTGAGCAGACGCTCGACCTCGGCATTAAGGGCGCAGTCCGCCCCGGCCAGAGCGAAGGTCGAAAGATTTTTCGCCGCCCCGAAACCACCGGGGAGGATGACCGCATCGAGATCACCAGCGCTTACGGTGGCGAGGTCACGAATCTTGCCGCGGGCGATACGCGCCGCTTCGACCAGAACATTGCGACTCGCGCCGGCTTCGACTTCGCCGCTGAGATGGTTGACGACATGCAGCTGCGCCACATCCGGCGCCATGCACACCGCCTCTGCCCCGGCCCGGTCGATCGCCAGCAGCGTAATGACTGCTTCGTGAATTTCGCTGCCGTCGTAAACACCGCAGCCCGAGAGGATGACACCGATCTTCTTCATCGTCGCACTCCTTTGCTTGATATTGTTGTCAATCCCGCGAAAAGATCACCGCTACGGCACGCGGCCGCACCGTCCCCTTGGCGATAAAGGCATGGGGTTCGGTTGAATCGTAGTAGACCGAATCGCCGGCACTCATGGCATAAATCTGGTCGGCATAGTGCAATTCGATTTCACCTTCGAGAAGAAAGACAAATTCCTCCCCTTGATGGCTGACCATCATTTCGTCCCGCCACTCACCCAGATCGAACTCGACGAGAAACGGTTCGAGACTGCGATTCTTCTTGCCGTAAGCAAGGGAGTGATAAGTATAAAGGATCGGATGCTCATCCTCGACCGGACGGCGCAGCATCTTGCGGCTCTCCCCGGCTTTGGTGAGAACACAGCGGGCCGAACTCCCCTCTTCCTGAAAGAAGGATTGCAGCGGCACGCGAAAGGCCTTGGCGACGCGCAACAATGTCGCCAGCGGCGGAATCACCTGCTCGTTTTCGATCTGGGAAAGGAGCGGTTTAGAGAGACCGGTGGCTTCAGCGAGAGTTTGTAGTGTCATCCGCCGTTCCTGGCGGATCCGGCGGATTTTAAAGCCGATCTGCAACTCCCTGACTTCTTCACGAAAACAATCCATAAGCTCACCCTTATTTGACTCGGCACATTTTTCTGCTGTGAACACTGTTTTACTTTGCCCAAACCGACAAGTCAAGCGCTTCCTCTCCCCCCTTTTTCGCCCGATTGCACTGCCGTCGCGATTCTGCGACAATGGCGGCCATGCACGACGGAACCCTGCAGCGCTATCGCGCCCTCCTCACCACCCTTGACCACTGGTTTGCCGCCAAGCAGGTCGAAATGCCGAACGCCATCGTCTGCGCCGACGGCTGCAGCGGCTGCTGCCGCGGCCTCTTCGATATCTCCCTCCTCGATGCCCGCCTGCTCCGCGCCGGCTTCGATCGACTCCCCGCCACTCTCCGCGCCGAGGTGGTGGCCAAGGCTGAAGCCCGCCTGGCAGAACTGCAGGTGCACTGGCCGGACTTTACCCCCCCTTACCTGCTCAATCACATGGATGACAGCACCTGGACCGAGATGCCCGAGGACGATCTCACCCCCTGCCCCCTCCTTGATCCGGCCGGCCGCTGCCTCGTCTATGCCGATCGCCCGATGACCTGCCGCCTGCACGGTCTGCCGCAGATCGATAAGAGCGGTGAAATCTTTCTCGGGGAATGGTGCTTCCGCAACTTTACCGGCCTCAACCCGCTGGAAATGGACGAATTGCGCCATGATTTTCAGCAACTCTTTACAAAGGAATTCACCTTATTGCGCACCTTTGCCAAGGAGCTCTGCGGCCTCGATTGTGCCGAGCTCGATACCTTTATCCCCCTGGCGGTGCTGATCGATTTCGAGGGTTTTGATTGGAAGAGGTGGGCCGGGCGCCAACGTCTCTCCCTGCTGAAAAAATGAAAATCCCGGCCTTTGTATGAGGAGATAAGATATGGCAACAACCCTTGATGAAAAACTCGCTCACCTGGCCGCGATCCTGACAAAGATGGGATCGGTGCTGGTCGCCTTCTCCGGCGGGGTCGATTCCACTCTGCTGCTCAAGGTCGCAATCGACACCTTGGGGAAGGAGAAGGTCGTCGCCTTTACCGAAGATTCGCCGCTGCATCAGGCCTGGGAAATGACCGAGGCCAAAAGCCTGGCCGGGCAGCTGGATGTCCGGCATATCATCGTCGCCGCCGATGAGCTGGCGATGGCCGAGTTTGTTGCCAACCCCCCGAATCGCTGTTACCTTTGTAAGCGTGTCCTGTATGGAGACTGCCAGTCCCGCGCTACGGAGCTCGGGCTGCAGCAGGTGGTGGATGGCAGCACTGCCGACGATCTCCACGATTATCGGCCGGGCCGCCAGGCGTTGAGCGAGTTGGGGATTCGCAGCCCGCTTTGTGAAGCCGGGCTGGGGAAGGAGGAGATTCGTGCCGCGAGTCGTGCGCTCGGATTGCCGACCTGGAACAAGCAGGCGCTCGCCTGTCTCGCCAGCCGCTTCCCGTACGGCGTCGAGATCACTCACGCGCGTCTGCGTCAGGTTGAGGCGTGCGAAACTTATCTGCGCGATCTCGGCTTCACCACCTTCCGCGTCCGTTATCACCACGAAGTGGCGCGGATCGAGGTCGCGGAGGATGATCTGGCGCGGCTGGTGATGCCCGAAATTCGGCGTCCCCTGATCGAGTTTTTTCAGCAAGCCGGCTTTACTTATGTCACGGTGGATCTGCAGGGATTTCGCAGCGGCAGCATGAATGCCATGCTCCGGCCGGAAGAGGGATAATGAAACGTAGGAGCTGGCTCCAGCCTGCGATTATCGCGATCTGGAGATCGCTCCTACAGAAACCGGAGGAACTATGGACAGACTCATGCAACAGCTGCTCGACAATGCGCCGGACGCTATTTTGATCTCGGACAAGGCAGGGATGATCCGTTTCTGGAACCGCGGCGCCGAACTCCTTTTCGGTCACACCGCCAGCGAAGCTGTCGGCCAATCCCTTGATCTGATCATTCCCGAGAATCTGCGGGGGCGGCATTGGGAAGGTTATCGGCGGGTGATGGCATCGGGCGAGACTAAGTACAAAACCGGTCTCCTCGCCTCGCCGGGAGTGCGCAAGGATGGCAGCAAGATCTCGCTGGAGTTCAGCATGGTGCTGCTGCGCGATGACGCCGGGGCGATGCAGGGGTGTGCTTCGATCCTGCGCGATGTGACTACCCACTGGCAGAAGGAGAAGGAGTTGCGGGAGGAATTAACCAGCTGTGAAAAGAAGCTGGCGGCGGTGCTGACCTATGTAGCGTGATCAGGGCGCCGCGGGGATGGTTCGATCAGCCAGAAAAAAGGCGGGAGGATGCCGATAAACCAGACAAAACAGAGCAGACCGGTCAGCGCATCGAAGAACCTGAAGTTGGTCAGGGGTAAAAAGATCCGGTCATGAAAGTTCAGAAACGGGGTGCGACCCACCCCCAGCAGCGGCCTTAGGCAGACATCGAGAAAGAAGAAGAGTTGCCAGGTGTTCGGCCGGATATAGCAGCCGAGGCGATAAAAGATCCGGATGGTTCCGGCGATGCCCCACTCGTAAAGCATTGTCCGGTTGAGATTGAAAATGGGAGAGAGGCACAACTTTCCGGTCTCTTCCTGCAGCTTGTAAATCCCTGGCGCCCGCAGAAAAAATCCCTTCTCACCAATACTGTACAATCCCATCATCAGACCCATCAGCAGATAGCGGCGATGAAAGCCTTCGCTCTCAAAGCGCCGCGCCGAGGTTGTTAGTTCTCCCGGCAGGGTGATCCAGCGTCCCTGCGCCCGGATCTTTTCCGCCAAACCTTGATCTTCCAAAAAAGGGAGATCTTCAGAAAAGCCGCCGAGCTGATGAAAAAAATCCCGGTGCAGCAAAAATCCCTGATCGCCGTTGGTGGTGTTGACACGATTGAGGGCGCTCTTTGCCTCCAGATAGCGATACGCCAGATTGTTGCCAGAGGTGGTACGGAGAAAGCGCAGCGGAAAATGGCCGGCAACCGGCTCACCCTCTTGCCGGGCAGCATTCAGCGCCTGCAGGGCACGGTAAAGGAGGTCGGGAGAGAGGCGGGAATCGGCATGGAGGAAGAGGAGGGTGTCGCTGGTCGCCCTTGCGGCGGCGGCGTTCATCTGCGCGCCGCGCCCTCGCCGTGTCGACAGGGCGTGGACGCCGAAACTTTCCGCCACCGCCAAAGTTGCATCGTTGGAACCGCCGTCAGCGACGATGATTTCGAGAGTCACCCGCTGCTGCCGGCGCAGATCAGCCAACAGGGCCGGGAGCTGCTCCGCTTCATTGAGGGTCGGGATGATCACCGAGAGGAGCGGGGACGGAGTCATGCTCTTGATCCGGCCATCAAACCTTTTCAATTTCGTGCCAGATCAACGCCGCCGCTCCGATGATCGCGCTCGTCCCTTCCGGCGTCTCGGCAAGGAGCAACCGCACTTTCCCCTGGTAGGCACTAAAAAGAAATTTCTCCAGATAGCGCCGGGTGGGGGTCAGCAGCAGTTCCCCGGCATTCGCCAGGCCGCCGGTGAGGAAGATCGCTTCCGGCCCGGTGTGGGCGACGGCATCGGCGAGCTTCATCCCCAGGATCCGTGCGGTCTCCTCAAAGGCGGCCAAGGCAATGGCATCACCGGCGCGGGCCGCAAGGAAGACCTGCTTTGCTGTTATCTGCCGGCAGTTCAACTCGCGCAGGGGGCTTTGCTCCAGCCGCTCCGCCAGCAAGGTGAGGGCGGTACGGCAAAGGCCGGTCGCCGAGACATAAGTCTCCAGGCAGCCAATTTTGCCACAGGCGCACTGGCGGCCCTGTGGGTCAACGACAGTGTGACCGAGTTCGCCGGCAAAGCCGCTTGCACCGTAAAGGAGTTCGCCATTGACGACGATGCCGCTGCCAAGACCGGTCCCCAAAGTGATGACGATAAAGTCTTTCAGGTAGCGGGCGCCGCCAAAGTACAGCTCGCCGAGGGCGGCGGCATTGGCGTCGTTGGTGATGGCTGTCGGCAGATGATAGAGGTTGTGGAATAGTTCGACGAGATTGGTCGATGCGCCCCAGTTCAGGTTCGGTGGATTCTCCACCGTCCCCTGACGATAGTTGGCGTTGGGGGCACCGATGCCGATCCCCTTGAGCTGGAGGCGGGCGGGAAGTGTTGCTTGTAACGTTGCGATCTCTCCATGCAAACGCGCGACGAGCATTTCGGCCGACTGCTGCGCTTCGGTGGGGATGACGCCGGTGGCGAGGCGTTTGCCGCTGCGATCGATAAAGCCAAAGGCGGTGGTGGTGCCGCCGATGTCGATGCCGAGAACAATCTCGTTGTTATTCATGTTTGCTCCTGTGGGTGGTCGCGTCGTTATCCGGCAAAATCTGCACATTGCGTCGCGGGTACGGGATCTCGATATGGTGTTCCTTGAAGAGACGATAGATGGCGATGTTGAGGGAACTGGTGAGGAGACCGCGCTTGTGGATGAGGGTGGTACTCCAGGCGCGTAATTCGAAGCAAAGACCGCTGTCACCGAACGCCATCAGCCGCACAGCCGGGGGGGGGTTCTCCAGCACGTCGGGGTTGGCGGCCGCCACCTCCAGCAGCACCTGTTCAACCAGAGCTACGTCGGTGCCGTAGGCAACGCTGACCGGGATGCGAAAGCGGACCTTGCGGTCGTTGTGGCTCCAGTTCACGACGTTTTCGGTGATGAAGCTGGAGTTGGGGACGATAATGCTGATGTTGTCGTTGCTCACCACCGTGGTGCTGCGCGTGCCGATGTGCACGACATCCCCTTCCACCTCGCCGACAACGATCCGGTCACCGACCTTGATCGGGCGCTCAAAGAGGATGACGATGCCGCAGATGAAGTTGTTGACGATGTTCTGCAGGCCGAAGCCGAGTCCGAGGCCGATGGCACCGGCCAGGACGTTGAGGGCGGTGAGATCGATGCCGGCGGTCTGGAAGATCACCGCCAGGCCGATGGCAATCAGCGCGTAGCGGATGATCGAGCCGGTGGCCTGGCGTGCTCCGATCTCCATATTGGTGCGGGGGAGGAAATTCTCAACCAGCCAGCTCCGCAGTTTGGCGGAGAGATAAAAAAGAAGGACGATCAGCACCAGCAGCTGCAGGATCGCCCAAACCGTCACCGGCGAGCTCCCCAGGGTGAAAAAGGGAGTTTCCAGGGCGTCGCGGATAGCAACGAGGATGTCGCGGAATGTATCCATAATTTCTCCGGTCAGAAGGGCCAGAATTGCGGGATAAAGATGGTGGCCAGAATCCAGAACAAAATATTGAGAGGGGTCCCCACTCGCAGAAAATCAGCATAGCGAAACTGCCCCGGCCCGTAGATCAGGGTGTTGGTCTGGTAGCCGACCGGGGTCATAAAACTCGCCGAAGCGGCAAAGGTAATTGCCATCAGCAGCGGCCGGGAATCGATATTCAGCCCCTCGGCGGCGGCAATGGCAATCGGCGCCAGCAGTGCAGCGGTGGCGTTATTCGACATCATCTCGGTGAGGAGCGAAGTGGTGAGGTAGAAGGCCGAGACCAGGGCGACCGGTCCCCAGACCCCGACATTTTCCACCAGAACGTTACCGAGCAGGCGCGCCGCCCCGGTCTTTTCCAGGGCGGTTCCCAGAGTCAGCACCCCGGCGAGGAGGAAGATCACCTGCCAATTGATCGAGTGGTAGGCCTCTTCGAGATTGATACAGCGGGTCAAAACCATGAGGATGCAGCCGACAATGGCGCCGGCGACAATCGGTACAATACCGGTCGCGGCTGCCATCACCACCGCGGTGACAATAACGATGGCGGTCAGCATCCGGCTCTTGCGAAAGAGGGGCATCTCGACCTGCGAGACCAGCACAAAGGTGCGGTCCTCGCGCAATTGATCGAGATGCGAGGTGTCGACTTCGAACAACAGGACATCGCCGGCGCGCAGCGACAAGGTCTCCAGATTTTCCCGCATCACCACCCCGCGGTGACGCACCGCCAGCGCCGTCAGGCCGTAGCGGGAACGGAAGCGCGCCTGTTTCAGACTGCGGCCGTCGAGGGTGGAATTGGGGGCGATGACTGCCTCTACCAGCACCGCTTCTTCACCCGGCGTATCCCCCTGTTCGTGCTGGTGGCGCATGGCAATGCCGCGCCGCTCCCGCAGTTTGCGGAAGTTTTCGAGATCACATCGGACTTTCAAGTGATCGCCGGCTTGCAGGATCAGCTGATCCTCGGTCTCATTCTGGAGTTGGCCGTTGCGAAAGACCTCGACCTTGCGAATATCAATATCCTGGAGCAAGGGAGATTCACTCAAGACTTTGCCGACCGAGCGGGCTTCAGCCTCCAGGACAATCTCGATCTGGTAGTCGCCGCTGCCGAAGGCCGCAGCGCGGTCAACAGGATTGACCCGGTCGGGGATCATCCGTACCCCGATCAGCAGCATGTAGGTACTGCCGGCCGCA
>JAXMLA010000187.1:0-3896 GCA_034370465.1 Desulfuromonadales bacterium | reverse complement strand
TGACTCCAGCAAAGAGTCCCTCCCCCGGCCTGCGGCCACCCTCTCCCGGGGGGAGAGGGGAAGCGTTTCCCTTCTCCCAGGGGGAGAAGGTGCCCCGAAGGGGCGGATGAGGGGTGTTTTTGCGGTTACATAAAACTAACGGGACTCTTCCGATCTTACTCCGGTAAAACCGTTTCATTGACCACGATCAGATAACGTCCCTTGCTGGTCAGGCCGGGGCGGGCGGTGACCAGGAGGGACGCCAGCTCCTTGGTGCCGTCATTATCGATATCAGCGTAGCGGTAATCGACGAGATAGCCCTTCTCGACGCGGCCGCTGATCAAGGGGCGCAGCTGGGCGCCATCCCATTGCAACAGATCGAGCCGCGATTCCTTGAAGAGCCGTTGCCGTTTAAAGGTGCGCGAGCCGATATTGACTGGCGCCAACAAGGTATGGCTGCCCACGACTTCAAAACGGGGCGCCGGGTAGACGTGGCGAATCTCCTGTTCATTATTGTTGCGCAGAGGATCGAGGCGGGGGAGATAAGCTTCACTGCCGCCGAAGGTTTCGTCCGACTCCTGCAGGAGCTCACCATTCTCCGCGCGGACGACCAGATTGTCATAGGCGTTGAGCTGCACGCTCAGGGGATTGTCCGGGGTGCCGAGACGCGCCAGACCATACAGCGCCAGGGTCGCGGGGAGGGCGGCCGGGGCGGTCTTGATCTGACCGTTGTGCAGGGCGATATGCATGATCTCGCCGCTGAAGTCTTCGCTCCCCATCTTCTGCGCCAGCAGGGTACGGCCGACGCCGGGGAGGGTCAGCGCCCGCAGCCACCAGTTCAGGTGTTCGGCACCGCGCGTAATCGTGCTTTTGCCATCCCAGAGGAGGACCAGCGAATCGAGCTCGGTTTCGCGGCTGGCGGTCACCCACAGCTCCATCTTGCCGTCGTTGTCACTGTCGAAGGCATCGAGTGAAAGAAGGTTGAGACTGAGGCCGAGGTTGAGCTCGGCAAGCTTTTGATACTCTTTACCGCTAAAGCGGCCGATTTCGATGCCGTGATGGGTGGCGGTGATCGTCTCAACGCGGCCGTCGCCGTCGAGATCGGCAACCTCCAGAGCCCGCGCCACGCCGTTTTGCAGGGGGCCGTTCCAGTAACTGCTGACCGGGACTGGGACTGGCATCGCTACTGCCGCCGCCACCGGTGCCGGCAGCGCCAACGGATAACGCCGCAACAGGCCGCTGCGCTCCTCCCGCACTTCCAGAGTGTTGTTGCCGGCGGTGAAGAGGAGGCGCGGGGTGGCCGTGAGGGTCGGCAGGGACTTGGTGTCGGTAAAGTAACCGAGCCAGCGCAGCTGCGACAGGGCGGATTGCAATTGCGGATAAAGGTCAGCGGCGCTGCCGGACGGATCGATCAAGAGGGCCTCGGCTTCGGCAAAGCGGCTGACCGTGGCCCCGATCGTCGCCACAGCACTTTCCGGCAGCAAGGTTGTCTCGCTGTAGCCACTGCGCACCCCGGCCACCCGCAGCCAGCCGGTGACACTTTGACTGGTGCCGAGGATCGACCCGCTGGTCGGATGGAGGATCGGCGCGCCCGGCGTCAGAACCGCAAAGAGATCACCGACGACAACGCCACTGGCGGCATCACGATCGATCAGGACCTGCCCCGGCGTTGCCAGGACGACAACGCCGTCCAGGGGCGCGAAGTCCGTAGCCAGTTTTTCCGGCAGGGCCGTGGCGGTCGCAACGACCGGGAGGAGCAGTAGGAGGAGTAAAGTACGCAACATAAAATCTCCGCAGATGAGGGGAATAGCCATGTAGGTTTCGCTTAAACTCCCCCTCCTTTGTTAAGGAGGGGGTCGGGGGGTGGTGAAGTCAAAAGCCAACCCCCTCAAACCCCTTTCGCAAAGGGGCCTTTTGATAGCAAAAAGGCCGGGCATAATGCCCGGCCTTTTTGTAACACATGCGCCTGACGGCGACAATTAGAACTTGTAGTTCAAGCTGGTAGCAAGTTTGTAGGCGTTGTCCGGACCGAAGTCATTATCGGCGAGGAGGTAAGCGCCCATGGCATTGAAGGTAAGACCAGGAACGATGGTGTAGTCGAAATAAAGGTCGAGTTCCTGACCGATGGTAATAGCGTCAACTCCCGGGGCAGAATCTTCAGCCTGCTCGATGTGGGCAAGATAGCCGGAGACGGTCATCTTATCAGTCACCTTCTGCACGACACCAACTTTAGCATACAGCCAGTTGGTGAGGTAGAGGGTGCCAGCGCCGCCAATGTTGGCCTGACCAGCGCTGTTGGAGGTGTACATGCCGCCGGTGGTGATCTCCGAAACATTGACAACCGGGCCGGTCGCGGCATTCTGCGCCAGATTCATGGAGTTACCACCCTGGTTATCATCGTCGCCCATGCGACCGGCCTCAAGGCTGAGGGTCGTCGGCCCCATGGCCATGGTCCCTTTGCCGTAGAGGGAGACCGAACTGCCGTCGGCCGCACCGTTGCTCCAGTTGTTGTAAATCGCGGTCGCGGCATAGCCGAAAGGACCGGCTTTGCCATCAACATCGACACCGAAGAAAGCAGCATCAACACCTTGATTAAAGGCAGAAATGGCAGCAGCTTCGTTGGTGTAGTAGCCAGCATAGGGGGCAATGCCGATGCCGGCAAGCTTCATCGAATACTTGGCGCCGTAGAAATTGCCTTCATCATCAGCGGTCTCAACCGTGTTACCTTCACTGGTCTTGATCCAGGAGAGCTCAAGTTTGTTGTCCGGAAGCGCCGGGCAAGGCAGGGTGACAAGGAGTCCGGCCGCATCATCATTGACGATCATACCGCGGCCGAAGTTGAAGGGCTGGGAGCCGGCCCTGACTGTGGCGCCGAGGGTCGGAATCTTAAAGTCAAGGTAAAGGTGCTTGATTTCCAGTTTAGTGGCGTCATCAGTGCCCATGCCGCCGAGATCTTTAGTCGTCGAAACAGCAGTACGCCCCCAAACATTATCCACTTCCAGACCGAGGACAGCTTTGACGTTCTCGTTGGCGGCAACGCTGGTGAAGAGACGGAAGCGCTGATCAACAAAACGGCGATGATCCTGATTAGCGCCAGCACTAGCATCCGTAGCATCAAAGTTGTTGTTCATGATGCCACGCACAGCCAGAGTACCGGTCATGTCAGCGGTGACGGCGAATGCCGGGGTGGCGAGGGCTGCGAGAGCCAAAGCCGCGAGAAGCCATTTCATCTGTTTCTTCATGTGTTGCCTCCTGTGATTGGTTGATCGAGTTTCCGCCGCGTCGTTAAAGACGATCGGCGGCACTTATTAAACAGTGGGAAAACTTTTCTACCGCAATCATGATGAGCAAACAAGTCACGTGTTGGTGTCAATTGTGACAATTGTGTCAACAACCATTTTATTCTGTGGCAAACCCACCACAACCTGACCGGCGCACTTTACTTAATCCCAAAAAAAATTACAAATAAAAGATGAAATTCAACAAAGAAACAAGGGTCTAAAAGTTGGCTTAATCGGTCAATCTTTCGTAGTTTTTTTGTATCTCCCCCGGGCAAGGAGAGGGAGAAAATTATTGCGGCTGATCATCCAGTATTTTCGCTACTTTTGCAGTATCCGTGCCTTGATATTTTGCCCGGTCGTCCCGGTCGTATCACTCAAAATTTTCTGATCGGGGGAAAGGATAATCAAACGCGGGATGGCATAGATCCCGTAATCCCGCATCATTTGCCCCTCGCCGAGCAGGGTCACCACCGGGCTTTTCATCGGAAATTCGCGCTGATAGGCCTGGATCTCTTTCACCGGATCATCGAGAAAGACCTGAATCAGCGCAATTTTCTGCTCGCTGATAAAGGCGTCGATCTTCTGTAACTCTTTATCCTGATCGCGACACCCCGGACACCAGGTGGTGCCGAGCTT
>JAXMLA010000186.1:0-1804 GCA_034370465.1 Desulfuromonadales bacterium | reverse complement strand
ATTCTCTGTCTTCCACTGATCCGGGGTCTTGTACACCCAGAACCCCGCCTTGGTGGCGCAGTAGTACTTGTGCAGCACCAAGGTCGGGATGTGATCCCAGAAGACGAGCAGGTACATGGCGAGCCCGGCGATAATCCCCCAGCGCCGGGCGCTGCGCCCGGTTCTCCTCGCCCACCGTATTGTCCACTGCACCACGCCGACCGAGATGGCCAGATAGATGCCCAAGGCCAGTAACACCATCAAACCGATCATAGCCTTTCCTCCTGCTCAAGCGGCTGCAGCCCGGCGCACAAAACACAAAAAGCCGCCGGCCCCGGCAGTATTTCTGCCAGAACCCGCGGCGTGCGGTGTGTGCTATGAATCATCGATCCCCTTTGCTTCATCTTCTCCCCTCCCTCTGTTTGATCAACCATCGATGTAATGACACTTCAAAATGAATCGTTTTGTAGCACGGAAGATTTGAGTCGTCAACTAAAATAGCCTGTAATCATTATAGTATTTATTACTATTCAGCGAAATTAAGCTTTATAAGGGGGCATGCTGTTACAAAAAAAAGGACAGATTTATTTACCGCCCTTGCGCGGCCGCCCTTGCCCACGCATTTCGATTCGGCGGCCGAGACGTTCGGCAATGACGTCAATAAATCAGGTACTCCCGATAGAGCCGTTGCCGCGCCTCCGAATGCCACCGAGGTGCGCGGCACAACTCGACCACGGGTAATCTTCCGGCGCGACACCCGTTTCATCAACTGGCCGAGGTGTTCGGGATCTTCGCCGGGGTCGATAATCAGGTGAACATGGTTGGTCAGGCAGTATGCGAAGACCTTGCAGTCGTACGCGGTTTTCCAGGCAGCGAGATTGTCGAGGTAATAGCGATAGTCGTCCGCCTCGGCAAAGACTGCCTGGCGATTATGACCACGCTGGATGACGTGATGGGGATAGTTGGGAAGGGCAATGCGGGCGGCTCTTGGCATGGACGGAGTGTGACAAATGGGGGGCGGAGCTGTCAATAAATAAATCTGTCCCCTTTATTCTCACAAAAAGATCGCCGCCGATCACTCCCATCACTCCTGGGGCGTTGTAGAGGTAGGTGTGCGCCACATCCGCCAAATAATCGAGCGCCAGGTTGGTCGCGAGAAAACCGCCGAGCGAGTGGCCGGCGACTGTGAAGCCCGACCGGAGGACGCCATTGTCTAACCACGTCTGTACCTGTGCGGAGAGAGCGGAGTATTGCGCCTGATGTTCGGCGGTGCCGAGCGCTCCGATATCAATGACATCCGTAGCAATATCGTTCAAATCGGTAATTTCTGTGCCTCTGACTGCAAGATAGCGTTGACCATCGACATTCTCGAAGACCGTCGCTGACAGGCCGTTGCTGCTCACAATCTCGTGCGTCAAACCAAGCTCGTCAACCCATTCGGTCGTCTCGCTGTGGTTGTATTGAGCGACGACGCGCCATTGATTGGCGAAGTTTTGGGCTTGGGTGAGGGTCATGCCGGATTTGATCAATTCACTTTGACTTGGCTCACCCGCCTACAATTCCGGGGACAGTATATGGAACTATCCAATTTTTCCCTTTGGGGACAGCCTACAATTCCGGGGACAGTATATGGAACTCAGAGAATTCAGAGAATTCCGGGGACAGTATATGGAACTATTCAATTTTTCGCTTTGGCCCCGGCTTTTGTGGACGCAGAGTTCTTGCAAGCAAGGTCTCGATGTTAGCGACAAATGACTCATCCCCAAGGGGTCTGCCTGAGCGCTCATGTTTGCGGAAGGTGGTCATTTCGTCTTGCGATGACAAC
>JAXMLA010000185.1:0-30246 GCA_034370465.1 Desulfuromonadales bacterium | reverse complement strand
GAGCTTAATGCAAAGACCTAACCGGACAACCCTGGGATAAAGTCGAATAAAACTGTTGTCAAATGCTTGTCCAGGCAGGTGAATTCAACAAAACGTTGAACTGCCCGATTTATCTGATTTTATCCGCACTTATCTGTGGCTGACTGCCGTTTTCAGGTTTAATCATCGACCACCACTTCCAACACAACCCGGCTCCCCGGCGCCCGATCACTCTCCCCGCTCTCCAGCAAGAGCCGCGTTCCATCCATCTCCCCCTGCTCCACGAGAAAGGCCCTGACTCCTGCCGCCCGGGCTTCAGCCAGACCGCGCAGACCGGCATCGTCCTCCGCAAAACCGACTACTCTGATCTTCAGTGCCGGCCGATCGTTCAGGGCCGTCGCCAGTTTCAGCAGCTTCTCCTGTGCATTAGGGGAAAGTTCGCTGGAACCGGGAGCGAAGCCGACGCTGCTCCAATCCTCCTGCGTACCGGAGAGGGACGGCAACAGGGCGAGCGGGGCTTCTTCCGCCGTTGTCAGGAGGTTTCGTAAAATCTCCAGCACCAGGTTTTTGACACTGAACTGCGGGTCATCGGTTCGTCCGGTCACCGGCAGGTCGAGATGGATCTCCCCTTGCTTATCCTTGAGGAGGGCAACGGCGACGCGGACGGCCGGAGAGATCTCTTTTTCACTTTCGCGGCGCTGACCAAATTCGAGTTGAGCGATGCGGAGCTTGTTCTCCACATCAAGCTTTTTATTTTTTATCCGATAGGTGGAATTGAGAAAGAGTTGTCCCTGGTCAATCGCATAGCCGAGGTAAGTCACGGCATAGGGAGTCATCGGAGCAAGTTCGATCCCGGTGAAACTCCCCGTGAGATCGACGAAGAGATCACCGCGCAGCGGGTTGATCTGCCCGGAAATCGTCAGTGGCGAGCGTTTTTCCAGAGTGCCGTGCAGGTTAACATCGGCAAAGCGGTTCGACTCGGAGGAGAGTCCAGTGATACGACCGCCGAGGTTGTAAAGGGTGGTGCTGTACCCCCCCGGCACACGGTGGTCACTGAAGAGCAGTGTACCGTCCTCCAGAATAACGGTCCCGATCCGCAGCCTGCGCCCTTTGTCCTGCGGCGCTCGCTCTTCTTTTTTTTCGGACGGGGAGAGCTGCGCCAGGTTGAGGCTGCCATCGCTTGCCACGACAATTTCGGAGTTGAACCGGGAAAGCCTCGCCTCGCCGATATGAAGGGCCAGGGGTGTGAAGCTCCACTTTAACTGACCAAGCTGAAGGCGATCCCACGTCAAGGGCAGGATCGCCCCCTGGCGCTGGCGGCGGAACTGAAGTCCGCCATCACGGATGGTCAGATCGGCCACCTCCAGCTCCGTCCCCTCCGGGCCGCCGAAAGCAAGATTGCCGGTGGCAGCACCGCGCCCCTTGACCTTGGCGGGGAGGAGCGCAGCAAAGTAGGGGGCGTACGCCGCTAGCTCCACCTCATTCAGCTCGAACTCCGCCACCGCCGTAAAGGGACGAAGGGAGAACTCCCCCTGCAGGCGCCCCTTCTCGCCGCGCCCGGTCGTAAAGGAGAGGGCGCAGCTCGCCCGTTTTCCCGGTGAGGTTGAATAATCCCGCAGGTCGAGGGCGATCCCTTCGAGATCGGTGCTAAAGCCGCCGGCAGGGACGTTGTCGACAAAGTGGAACCGGCCGTTTCGCAGCCGCGACTCGGTGACGCTGACCAGCGCTTTGCGCCGCGGCGGAGCGCCGGGGGTCGGCTTACCAGCCAGCCGGCTGTGACTCCAGATCCCCTTGGCATCGCGGGTCAGGAAGATCTCCAATCCATCAACAGAAAAAGAGGAGAGAGCGAATTCCCGCGCCAGAAAACGAGCGCGGTCGATCTCTGCGTCCACCCGGGTCACCGCCAGAAAGGGGGCTCCACTCCGGTCGGAGACCTTGAGGTCGGCAAGGGTCACGCTGCCACTCAAGGTCAGTTCCGGCTTTTCCTGCTGCGCTGTCCGGTAGGTCACTACCGCCTGGGTCGAAAACCTGCCTGATTCGATCCGCAGCGGTAAGGTTGTCGGCAGGTAGGGGAGGTAATCGGGCAGAGAAAGATCCTGCACCTTGAAGGTAAGCGAGGCCTCGGCGGCACGAGGAAACGGCCGAAGCTTCCCTTCCAGCTGCAGCGGCTTGCCATTCAATTCGGCACTCAGGCGGGGAGTGATAAAACGGTCGGAGTAATAGGCCATAGTGGTGATAAAGGGGACAGCCAGTTCGATCTTGCGCAGTTCATGCCGCTGCGGGGCGGGAAGTGCTTGGTCGATGAAGTCGACAGAGCCGTTGGTCATCGTCAGGTTACTCACCGATAAACGGGGATGGAGGGGGAGCCACTTGCGCAGGTCGGAGAGGTTGTAACTGTTCGCCCCGATCCTGACGATGCGGAAGTAGGGTGAGGTGATATCAGCCGAAGCAACGATCGCCCTCCCCCGGATAAGGGATAAAGGGCTCATGGCGATCCGGGCGCGGCTGAAGGTGGCAAAGGTCTCCTCGCCGCCGACTTCGGAGAAGCGAAAATCCTCAATCACCACCACCAGGGTAAAGGGGTTGAAAGAAATTTCGCCGATTTCCAGCTTTCTCCCGGTCGCCGCCTCCACCCTTTGCTCTGCCTGGCTGATCACAATCACCGGGAGCAGGTAAGCGACGAAAACCGCCAGCAGAAGGAGGATGCCGGCGGCAATGATCGCAACTTTCTGCCAGCGCGGCATGATCATTCAGCTTCCCCCATGCGGACGACAACGTGATGTTTCACCAAACTCCGCTCCAGCGTGATCGCACCACTGGCGACGCGCTGGCCATCCATCTCGACCCAGGCGACACCACGCTCGCAGCCGTCCGGATTCTCCACCTCAATGGCGTAGACCGTTTCACCGTGCCGATAGTTGAGGCTGAAGCCCGGCCAGGTGGCGGGGATGACCGGGTTGATCCGCAGTTGTCCGCTGCGCACCTGCAGTCCCAGCACCTCTTCGACCCAGACCCGGTACATCCAGGCCGCCGAACCGGTATACCAGGACCACCCCCCCTGCCCGACCCGGTCCGGCAGGCGGTAGACATCGGCGGCCACCACATAGGGTTCGACCCCGTAGAGCCAGGCAGCGTCCGCATCGCGGGCATGTTCGATCGGATTGAGCATGCGCAGCAGCTGCACTGCCCGCGACCCATCCCCTTTGCGGGCCATCGCCATCGCCATCCACAGGGCGGCGTGGGTGTATTGGCCGCCGTTCTCGCGTACGCCGGGGGGGTAGCCCTTGATGTAGCCCGGTGACGGTTCGGATTTGTCGAAAGGCGGCTCGAAGAGGAGGACCAGCCCTTCTTTCTGGAGGACGAGATGTTGCCAGGCCGACTCCAGAGCGATCTCCGCCCGCGCCGGGTCAGCGGCGCCGGAGAGCCACGCCCACGATTGGGGGAGAGAATCGATCTTCGCTTCCTTGCTGGCAACGGAGCCGAGGGGGCTGCCGTCATCGAAGGTGCCGCGCAGATACCACTCCCCGTCCCAGGCAGCGAGTTCGATCCGCTGGATCAGGTCTTTCCTTTCCTGCTGGTAGGTGCGTGCCAGTCCCGGTTGCAGCAGCACCTGGGAGAGTTCGACCATCCCCTGCAACAGATCCGCCAGGAACCAGCCGAGCCAGACGCTCTCCCCCTTCCCTTGGGCGCCGACCAGATTCATGCCGTCGTTCCAATCCCCGGTTCCGATCAGGGGGAGGCCATGCGGGCCGATGGTCAGACCGCGGCTGACGGCGCGCCGGCAATGCTCAAAGAGGGTGGCCCGTTCCAGGGCGATCTCGGGGACGATAAAGACCTCATGTTCATTGTCGGCCAGGGGCGGGGCGTTGAGGAAGGGGATCTCGACCTGGAGGATGTCGCTATCGCCGGTGACCCGCACATACTGCGCGACCACATAGGGGAGCCAAAGGAGATCGTCGGTGATCCGCGAGCGAATCCCGGCGCCGCTCGGGGGATGCCACCAATGCTGCACATCCCCTTCCCGGAACTGCCGACTGGCGGCGACGAGGATCTGCTCCCGCGCCAGTTCCGGCTTGGCATAAAGGAAGGCCATGACATCCTGTAATTGATCGCGAAAACCGAAGGCGCCGCCCGATTGGTAAAATGCCGAGCGCCCCCAGATGCGGCAGCTCAAGGACTGGTATTGCAGCCAGCGGTTGATCAGCAGGTCGGCGGCCAGCTCCGGAGTGCGGACTTCAATCGTGCCGAGGAGGCCATCCCACCATGTCTTGCTTGCCTGTAGCGCCTCCTCGAAAGCCTGATCCTGCTGATAGGTGCGCAGCAGGTAACGGGCTCCGGCGACCGTATCGGCCTGACCGAGCTGACAGGTGACCTCGCGACGCTCGCCCGGCGCCAGTTCCAGGACAACCCGAAGGACGGCACACGGGTCGAGTCCGGCGCCGCTGCGCTGTGACAGACGGGTCGCTTCCATCCCTTCCGGATTGGCGAGGGTGCGGTTGCGGCCGATGAAGGTGGTGCGGTCGGCGCCGTACGATTCAGCCGGGGGGGTGATAGCAACGAAGGTGACCCGCTCCGGATATTCGGGGTGATAACGATTGCGCGCCAGCAGGGCCTGTCCTTCGTCATCCCAGTTGGTGATGACATGCATCTGCGAGGTTTCGCGGTTCTCGCCAAGGATCAATTCCGCATAGCAGGTGACCGAGAGCCGGCGCCGCCGCGACGTGGCATTGAAGAGGCGCAGGCGTTGCAGTTTGATCGGCGACCCGCCCTGATCATCGACCGGGACAAAGACGGTCAGCTCCTGCTCGATGCCGTGACTGTTATGTTCGAAGACCGTATAACCGGCCCCGTGCCGGGCCCGATAGGCAGACTCTTCCCGGATCGGCTTTGCTGTCGGCGACCAGAAAAGTCCGCTCTCTTCGTCTCGAATATAAAGCGCCTCCGAGGGCGGATCGAGGACGGGGTCGTTCGACCAGCCGGTGAGACGATTGCGCTGGCTGTTACCAAACCAGGTGAAGCCGGAGCCGGTTTCGCTGACCATCGTCCCGAAGTTCGGGTTGGCGATGACATTGACCCAGGGGGCCGGGGTATGGGTGTTGGGGCCGAGATAGATGGCGTATTCGCGCCCGTCCGGGGTAAAGCCGCCCAGGCTGTTGAAGTAGTTCAGCTCCATGAAGGGGAGCGGCGCCGACGGTTCGCGCAGGGGACGTCTTTGCGGCAGCTTTTCCGGGAGTTGCGAAACCTCCTTGGGCGCGCCCAATTGCTGGGCCAGGGTGCCGCGCGCCGCCACCAAAATCACCCGGGCGGCGAATTTGAGGAGCTTGAGATCCTCCTCCGGGATCAACGCGGCATTGCGCAGGAAGATGCCCCCCGGTTGGTTCGTGCCATTAAAGAGGGTATGGGTCTGAATGAGTCGTTCCAGCCGTTCCTGCAGGGGGCGCTCATAACTGCCGGCTTCTTCGTTGAGGATCACCAGATCGGTCGAAAAGCCGTGGGTCCGCCAATAGGTGAAAGCCTGGAGCATCTGCCGCGCCAGAGAGAGATCCCGCACTTCGCCGATCGTCACCAGGGCAATCGGCAGATCGCCGGAGATGCCGTAGGGCCACAATCCCGCCTGCCCCTTGAAATTTTCTGCAAGGCGCTCCCCAGTCGCCCGCAACAACGGGTTGGGAAAGAGGAGGTGACTGGCCAGTTGCTGAAAACGGCGCGCTTCGTCCGGCTGGATGTGCATGATCTGCAATTCCTGCTGCGCCGAAACCCAGGCAAAATCCATTGCCCGACTGATCGCATGCGGGTCGCAGTATTTATCCATCAGCAGCACCACCTGCTCGCGGCTGTCAGCGGCGGCCAGGACCAGCGAAAACTGGAAGCGTTGGCCCGGCTCGAGGACGAAACCATGCCGCAGACCCAGCATCGGATCGAGGACAAATCCCTGGCTGTTGCCGAGACGCTGCATGGCGCCCATCGGATTCGCCAGAGTCCGGCCGCGACCGATAAAGCGCCGCCGGTCGGTTTCAAATTGCCAGTCCTCATCCTGCGGGCAGGCATCGCCGCTGTGCTCAAAGGTCAAGCGGTGGGCTACGTACAGCGGCACCTCTTTGTCACTGCGGGCGCGACGATAAGCGAGGAGCGCTTGCTGCTCAGGGAGAGCTTCGGTCTGAATGAAGAGTTTGTTGAAAGCCGGATGCTGGCGGTCGGCGTTGTGGGGCGCCATGGAGAGTTCAACGTAACTGGTGAGGTTGAGACGACGGGGCCGATCCGTCCGGTTGATCAGGGTCACCCGCCGGATCTCCGCATCATCTTCCGGGGAGACGATCACCTCGGTTTCGCTGTCGAGACCATGGACTTTGCGCCGGAAGATCCCCCGCTCGAGCGCAAAGTTGACCGAATACCCGACCGTCTTGCCGCCGACCGGTTGGTAAGTCGTGGCCCAGAGACGATCCGGATCGATCTCCTGGATATAGCAGAACGTTCCCATGCCGTCGCAGGTCTGATCCGAACGCCAGCGGGTGAGCTCCTGCCCTTTCCACTGACTGTAGCCGCCGCCACTGTTGGTCACCATCAACCCGTAGCGACCGTTGCTGAGGAGCAGACTATGGGGAATAGCGGTATGAGGGGTAGTAAAGGTGCTTTCCGCCGGCGCCGTCAACTCGACGCCTTCCATGGCCGACTTGCTTTGGCGCGTCGAGGTCAGCTGCAGCGTCGGTAGGGTCGGGATGCGTTCTTGCAGCAACGACTCAAAGGCCCGTACCCGGGGATCGCTATGAAAACGCCGCGGGAAGGGGTTATCCTGCAGGAAGTTGGTCAAAGCCAGAAACGCCATCCCCTGATGGTGGGCCATATAAGCCTCGATAATCACCCCGCGCTTCCCTTGTCGCTGCAGTTGCCGGCTGAAATCCATCGCTTCGTAATATCCGTAATCACCGAGCAATCCCAGACCGGCCAGATCTTTGAGATTCTGCACCGTCTCTTTCGGAGCGACATTCAGTGCCAGCAGGGTGGCGTAGGGAGCGATCACTAACTGCTCTTCCAGACCGCGCTTCAAGCCGAGGGCGGGAACGCCGAAGGCCTTGTATTGATAGGTCTTGTTCAGATCCATATTGCCATAGGCAGACTCGGAAATGCCCCAGGGGACCCGCCGCGTGCGACCGTAAGCGACCTGGACCGTCACCGCTTCGCGAACGGCCTTGTCGAGGAGGGAGTTGCTGTAGGAGTGCTGGAAGAGGAGGGGCATCAGGTATTCGAACATGGTTCCGGACCAACTGAGGAGCACCCGCTCCCCGCCGATCGCGCCATAGGGACGCCCCATGGAGAACCAGTGTTCGAGGGGGATATCACCGCGGGCAATGGCGACGAAACTGCCGAAACGCGCCTCGCTGGCCAAAAGGTCATAACAGGATTTGTCCTGAACGTTGGTGGAGACATTAAAGCCGATGGTGAAGAGGTTGCGTTCCCGGTCATAAAGAAAACGCATGTCCAGCCCGGCGGAGAATTCACGGATGTTGGCCAGCAAGCGCTCCGCCATCCCGAGGGTCTCCCCGGCCAGCCATTGTGCCGTAGCAAAGGCGGCGATGAGCCGATCGAGCCAGGGCTGCAGGGAGGCAGACTCGGTCGGCAACGCCTCCTGAATGGCTTTGAGCAGCGGGAGGGAGTTGATCTGACCCTGGGCCAGGGTGAAGAGCGATGGCGCTTGCTGCAAATCCTGCTGGATGGCGAGAAGGATGGCCGATCCCAACGGGGCGAGTTCTATCTCGCTCTTTTCGGCCAGAATTTCGATCCAGTTGAGATAGCTGTCGCTATGCTGATTCCAGGCCAAAGACTGTTGTTCAAGCTCGACGCCCCAGACGGTCTTCCCGGCGGCGGCAACAACCGCTTTGACATTCCCCTGCATCCGCCGTTGCCGACGCAGGAGATCGACAATGCCGCCAGGGGGGACGTTAGACTCCGCCAGGAGGTGATCGAGGGGGAGACGACATTCTTTGGATGAAATCTCTTGTTTGAGCATCTCTCCGGTATCGGTTAAACCGGCAAAAGCCTGTCCCCCAAGGAGGGGGGCGTGCAGTATCTCCTCAAGACCCTGTTCCAGTGCCCACAAGGCGCCGAGAAGATTACCGCTGTCGACGGCGGAGACATAGCGCGGCTCCAGAGGGGTCAGGGTCTGAATGTCGTACCAGTTCAACAGGTGCCCCTCATGACGTTCGAGGCGGTTGATGGTCTCCATGGTACGGGTCAATCTTTCGACGACCTGGTTCAGAGTCAGGTAGCCGGCATCGTGGGCGGCTAAGACGCTGGCCATCCAGAGGCCGATGTTGGTCGGACTGGTGCGCATCGCCAGGCGATCCTGGTGGGCCACCTGATAGTTATCCGGCGGCAACCACGAAGTTTCGTCGCCGACAAAGGTCGAGAAATAGCGCCAGGTGCGGCGGGCGACCATCCGCAGGAAGCGGCGGTCCTTGGCCGGCAGCTGGCAGGGCTGGTCGGCGGCGGGGCGCTGGTTGAGAAACCAGACGAGAAGCGGGGAGAAGAACCACAAAATGAGCCAGGGGGCGGCCAATCCCAAACTGGCCGGCATGAGACTCCAGAGCGCCATCGCCACGCTGACGCTGAAGATGCTCCCCAACGCCAGCGTCGCGACAAATCGCCTTTGCCGCCGGTGGGCGTTTCCTCCGGTTGCCTGCGTCGTCCACTCCAGCAAGTGGCGGCGGGAGATCAAACGGCGATAACAGGCCCGGACAATAGCATCCAGTGCCACCACAGTCTGCTGCGGGAGGAGCGCCGCATCGGCGCCCGCCCGCAGCAGGTCATGCTGAACCTTAGCGAGGGAGAAATATTTTAACCCTTTGCGGGTGGTGAGGGTGGTGAAGAGTTGCGCCAGAGGGGGAAAGAGGAGTTGGATGGCGACGACCAGGGTGGCCACTCCGCCGATCTGCGGCGAGATGAACCAGGAGGTCGTTAACAGGGCCAGGCTGGTCATCGGCAGAAGGCTGCGCCGCAGGTTGTCAAAAATCTTGCCACGGTCAAAGAGGGAGAGGGGATTCGCCCCGCGCCCGCCCCCCGCCAGCGGGACCCGCGGGAAGATCCACTCGGCAATCTGCCAGTCGCCGCGCATCCAGCGATGCGCCCGGCTGCTGTAATTCTGGTAGCCCGCGGGGAATTCATCGTAGAGCTCAATATCGCTGGCAAGTCCCACCCGGACGTGCGCCCCTTCGATCAGGTCATGGCTCAAGACCCACTCTTCCGGAAAACGACCGGAGAGGACGCGGCTGAAGGCGCGGACGTCGTAGATCCCCTTGCCATGATAGGACCCTTCGCTGGTCAGGTCCTGATAAACATCGGAGACGACCTGGGTGTAGGGATCGATGCCGACCGCTTCGGCAAAGAGGCGGCTGAAATTCGAGGCGGTCGTGCTCGGCAGGCTCGGACTCACCCGCGGCTGAATAATCGTGTAAGTGCCGGCCAGGATGTTGCCGGCCGCATCGAAACGGGGCTGATTGAGGGGATGGGCCAGGGTTTCGACCAGCCGGCGGGCCGTCGCGTGCGGCAGTTGGGTGTCACTATCGAGAGTGATAACGAAACGAATATCCGCCAACCGGTCCGGGTCACCGACATGAACGATACGCGGGGCACTTTCCGGCCGCGTGCCGTCAATCAGACAATTTAATTCTTCGAGCTTGCCGCGTTTACGCTCCCAGCCGATAAATTTCTGTTCGGATTCACACCAGACGCGCTCGCGATGGAACAGAAAAAAACGCTGGCTGCCATGGCGGAGATTGAGAGCGTTGATCCCATCGCAGACGATTGCCAGGAGTTGGCTGTCATCTTCACGGGAAGGAGTAGCAGCATCGGTGTAGTCAGAAAAGAGACTGAAAAGGAGATTTTCTTCTTTGTTGGCGAGATAGCGGATCTCCAGCTTTTCGACCTCGGCCTGGATCGTCTCCGCATCGACCAGCATCATCGGCACCACCACCAGGGTGCGGAAAGCATCGGGAATTCCGGTATGCTGAAAATCCATCTTCGGGAGCGGCCGCGGCGGAAGCAGGCGCATGATCAGATAATTGACTCCGTCGATCGCCAGCTGGCTGACCGGGATCAGCAGGAGGAGTGCCAGTCCGATAAATCCGACCGATCCGACCGATCCGGCAGCTACAAAAGCACAAATCAGGACGAAGAAGAGCGCCGCAAAACCGCCGAGAGCGCAGGCATAGACGATCGCATGGTGAGAATTAACCCATTCCAGAACTCGATAGCGCAGGGTTTCGCGGCAAACCAGCCGCCGCGCCAGCTCCGCCCGCCCAGCCCCGACCAGCCAGGTACCGACGTGGCGGCGCCGTTCATCGTCGCTGATTTCTAATCCGGCCTGCGTCGCCAAATGGATGGCACGTTCTGCGACCTGTTGTTCCGTCTGATTGGCAGCCCGGGCAAGTTCTTCAATCGCCCGGCGGCAGCTATCGCGTGTGGCAAAATCCATCTGCGCATACACACCGGACGGATCGCGCCGCAAAATCTGCTCCACCCGGCTGAGCTGTTCGAAGATCTCCCGCCAGTCGAGGAGGGCGAGCTGCCGCAAGCTGGTAAAGGCATTGCCGCAGGACAACTGCTCACTGGTCTGCCGGTTCTGTTCCCGGAGGATGAGGTCGTGGAGAATGGTTTTGAGCGTACGCTCCAGCCAGGTCTTGACCGGCGCCAGGGCCGCGGCTTCGTCATAAAGGAGACCGACCAGCTGCGTCGCGAAATAAGGGCTGGGACTCGGCTCTGCTTTTGCCAGTTCCGTCAGGATGGCAAAGAGCTGGTTCGAGTCGCGGCGATTGGCAGCGATCAACCGGTTTGCCCAGAAGTCCGCCAACTGCCGCTCGCGCAGATTGGTCAGCGCGGTGACCGCCATATTCTGGATGCTTTCGATCAGGGCAATGCGCAGCATCTGGGGGATGGCCCAGAGTTCTCCGGTGGTCAGCGTGCGCACCGTTTGGTAGGCCTCGATATACGCGAGGACATTCTCCCGTTCGAGGCGCAGCTCGGTATGGGCAACGAGATCTTTGGCCAGACCATAGATACAAGGCATCCCCCGGTAGGGATCAGAGGCGAGGACCGGCAGTTGTTGGTAAAAGCGCTTCGGCAGGTTCAGCAGAACATCGCGGGCATTCCCCTCAAGAATGTAGTCGTTATCAAGAATCCAGTCGGCCGCCGGCGTCGCATTCTGTTCCAGCTGGCTCGCCGCCGTGAGATCCTCACAAATCTGCCGCGCCCATTGTCGGGACAACTTGAGGCGCTTGAGCAGTTCGGTGCCGCGCTGCGGATGGGGATCGACCTGTTGCTCCCGGGCATGGCGCTGGGCATGCTCCAAAATCTGCGCCGGCGAGAGCTTGACATCGGGGCTGCGCGCTTCGGTCCGCCGTTCGCGCTTGGGGTGCATGACGAAGAGCGCCGGGGGGACATCGCTGCTTTCGCGCAGCAACGTCACCGGTCGCTGTAATGAGTCGACGGGTGCCTGGAGGATGAGGACCGATTCCCCGGTGACGAGCCAGCGGGTATGAGCACGCATGATTTTCGGCTCGACACCATAGCGGCCACGGCGCAACCAGAGCAGTGCAACCAGGACGCCGCTGGCGGCTCCGACCAGGACCGACGCCAGGAAAGTCGGATGGTTCCAGGCGGGAAGAGACTGCGGCCAGAGCAGAAGCTGGGCCGCCAGGCCGGCAATTGCGCCGAAGAGAGAAGCCAGCAGAAAGATTGCGAGCGCAAGGCGCGAAAGGAAGGGGTCGGTTGTCCGGACACCGCCGTCCTTATCCTTATGGACCAGAGCGGTGCGGCGAAAGCCGTGCCGCGCCAGCATCCGCAAGGCTTTCCGGCCTTCCTGCGGGGTTGCGAAATAACCGATGAGATTGCCTGATGCCATTGTTATCCCTGTCTTTGCGCCTGATCTCCATCCTGAGAAAGTTTAAATGGTTTGAATGAAATGTAAAGTTGCGACGGCGAAATGAGATTGACGGTAACTACTCAGGAGTCAGGAGTCAGGAGTCAGGAGTCAGGAGTCAGGAGTCAGAATAAGCCGGACTAAACAGCAAAAAATTTCACTACAAATTCAAGGGCATAATACTTTCCTTCAGAATTCTGGCTCCTGTATTCTGAATTCTGAAATAGTTACGATTGACGAATGAACCATTCCGGTTAGAATTTTGAAGGTCATCCGTCTCTAACAACAAAGGCCACTTCATGCCGAAAATAATCGCTGCCAGCCACGCCTTGCCTCCGCACATTGCACACCAGACCGTTGTCCGGGATTTGGTCGCAGGGATCTTTGCCAACCAGGTCGAGGAGCTGGAAAGACTGCTTGCTATCTTTGATAATGCCCGAATCGACACCCGTCAGTTCATGATGCCCCTGGACTGGTATCTGCGACCGCACCTGGCAGCGGAACGGACCCGCATCTATCAGGAAGAGGGGCTCAAGCTCATGGTACAGGCGGCCGGGCGCTGCCTCGAAAAAGCCGGCTGCGCACCGGCAGAGATAAACCAGATCATCGTTGTCTCCTCGACCGGCCACGCCACCCCCACCCTTGACGCCCACCTCATCAACGAACTGGGCCTGAACCCGACCACGACCCGCCTCCCCCTCTGGGGTTTGGGATGCGCCGGCGGCGCTGCCGGTCTGGCCCGGGCCGCGGACTACTGCCGCGCCTACCCGGAGCACCGCGTCCTAGTGGTCGCCCTCGAATGTTGCAGCCTCACCTTCATGGCTGCGGATGTCAGCAAGAAGAATCTCGTTGCCACCGCCCTCTTCGCCGATGGCGCCGCCGCTGCGCTGGTCGCCGGAGATCGCACCCCGGAGGCGGGAGTGCGGGTGTTGGCGAGCCGTTCGCAGCTCTTTCCCGAGAGTTATCGGATTATGGGATGGGATTTTGTCGGGCAGGAGATGCAGCTGGTCCTTTCCCCCCGGTTGCCGACGCTGATCCGACAGGAGTTACGACCGCTGATCGATGACTTTTTCGCGGGACAAGGGATCGACCGCACCGAGGTACCGCACTTCATCACTCACCCCGGCGGCGCCCGGATCATCGATGTTTACCGCGACGTGTTGGAGCTGCGTGGCGATGAGTTAGCGTTGACGGAAGCCGCATTACGAAATCACGGCAACGTCTCCTCGGTCTCGGTCCTGCTGGTGCTGGAAGCCTGGCTGGCGAGCAGCGCCCGACAGACAACCGGTTACGGCCTACTCTCGGCCTTCGGCCCCGGCTTCTCGGCCGAACTGCTCCTCTTGGGGGTTGAGTAGATGGCGATCGGCTGGATCTTCCTGGTGCTGCTCGGCGAACGCGGCTTCGAGCTCGCAGTGGCGCACCGTCACACCCGCGCCCTGTTGGCGCGCGGCGGCAAGGAGTTCTATCCGGAGACCTACCCGCCCATCGTCGCCCTCCATGCCTTCTTTCTTGTCGCCCTCGCCCTGGAATCCTACCCCTGGGACGTCCCCGCTAATGCGTTGACCTTCGTCACCCTCGCTCTGCTCCTCCTTCTGCAGGGGGGGCGCTACTGGTGCATCATCTCCCTCGGCGAGCACTGGAACACCCGCATTCTCCTTGTCCCGGATGCCCCGGTGCAAAGGCGCGGACCCTATCGCTGGCTGCGCCACCCCAACTACCTGATTGTCACCCTGGAATTTCTCCTCCTCCCCCTGCTGCTGCGCGCCCCGATTACCTTCCTCCTCTTCTTCCCCATCAATCTCTTCCTGTTACGCCAACGCATCCGCCTGGAAGAAACAGCATTGCGCCAGTTCAGCGATTACTCCTCCCGGTTTCCGCTTCGCTGAGCGCATCTTCGCATATTCCCCTGTCGACCGGTTGCATCCACTGAAGCGACTGCTACAATTCTAAAAATTTCCAGCTAACCACAGCTGGCAAATCAATTGAGGAGAAAACACCATGATTAAACCCATTCCGAAAGGTTATCAGAGCATTACCCCGATGTGCGTATTCAAAGATGCCCGTCAGGCCATCAACTTCTACAAGGCAGCCTTCGGCGCAGAAGAACGGTTCGTGATGCCGGGTCCCGACGGCGTCGGCGTGATGCATGCCGAGATCAAGATTGGCACCTCGCTGGTCATGCTCGGCGAGGAATGCCCGCAAGGCAAGAGCGCTGAGTCCCTTGGCGGCTCGCCGATCAGCTTTTACCTTTATCTGGACGATGTCGATGCCGCCGTTGCCAAGGCCATCGCCGCCGGGGCTGTCGCCTCCATGCCAGTCGCAGAGATGTTCTGGGGCGACCGCATCGGCAGCGTGAAAGACCCCTTCGGTTACACCTGGACTCTGGCCACGCATGTCAAGGATCCGACGATGGAGGAAATAGAGGAGGGAGCCCGGGCGGCCATGGCTGCAACGCAACCCCTCACCATCACCCGCACTTTCGCCGCGCCGCGCGAGCGCGTCTGGAAAGCCTGGACCGAACCGGAAGGTCTCAAGCGCTGGTGGGGTCCGCAGGGCTTCACCGCGCCGGTCTGCAAAATCGATCTGCGCGTCGGGGGTAAATATCTCAACTGCATGCGCTCCCCTGAAGGACAGGACTTCTGGAGTACCGGCACCTACCGGGAGCTCGTTGCGCCGGAACGCCTGGTCTGCACCGACAGCTTTGCCGACGCAGAAGGGAACGTGGTCCCGGCGTCGCATTACAGCATGAGCGGCGACTGGCCTCTGGAATTGCAGGTGTCAGTGACCCTGGAGGACGAGGCGGGCGCAACCAGAATGACACTGCACCATCTCGGTCTTCCGCCGGGTGAAATGAAGGAGATGTGTGCGGCAGGATGGAACGAATCCTTCGACAAACTGACGACCTTCCTGCAGCAGGAAGGGACCTGACCAAACGAGATTGTCGTCGCGAACTTTGTGGAGGAAGCATGCAGACAATACGCTACGGATTCATTGTGCTGGGAATATTGTTGTGCCTGGCAACTCCCGCTGTCGCCCAGGTGAGTGTCGGAATCAGTCTCCCTCACGTCAGCATCGGGATCAATCTGCCGCTTTACCCGGAACTCGTTCCGGTGGAGGGCTATCCGGTCTATTACGCGCCACGGCTCAATGCCAACTATTTCTTTTATGACGGCATGTACTGGGTCTATCAGGATGATTACTGGTACACAAGCGACTGGTACAACGGCCCGTGGTGGCTGGTTGAACCGGAATTTGTGCCTGTCTTCATCCTTCGAATTCCGGTCCGCTACTACCGGAGTCCACCCAGGTACTTTTACGGCTGGCCGGCGTATGCGCCACCGCGCTGGGATCGTCACTGGGGGCATGAATGGGAACAGCGGCGACGCGGCTGGGATCGATGGGATCGACGCTCTGTACCGCCGCCCGCCCCGCGTCCTGACTATCAACGGCGCTATTCGGGCAATCGCTATCCACGGGTAGAGCAGCAGCAGATCCTGCATCAGCAGCATTACCGTTACCAGCCCCGTGACACGATGGTCCGCGAGCGCATTCAACCACGCATGGAACGAAGAACGCCCGCCCCGGCCCCGCGCATAAGAGGGCAGGAAACACCACAGCAACGAAGCCAAAGGCAGCAAGACGTTCGGCGTGAAACGCCGCGACCGCAAATCGCTCCGGATCACAGACGCACCTCGTCGTCCCCGAGCTGGTCTGGTTCATCAGTTCGTAAACTACAGCAGCAGCCAGGTGAGGTACAGCAACGCGAGCGCGAGCGGCAGCGACCAAGGCCGCAGGACCAGGAATTAATACGGCGAGAGCAGAACCGGGATAAAAGTCAGAAAAAAGGAGAGGGAAAAGAACGAGAAAATAATCGAGAACACGACAGGAATTGAACTACACCGAGGATGGCCGTTTTGAGGTCTACCGGGAAGATAAAAGAGGGCGGGCTACTTATAGCCTGCCCTCTTTTGTGTCTACGGCGATGGCCTGGAGTTATTCCCTCGGTTTTTTACTGCGATACCCCGGTTTGGCGAGAATTTCCAGATAAAAGGATTCAAGCTGTTCTTCCTCGGCCGAGGAGATTGCCTTGTTAATCGCCGACAAATGAATCACCTCACTGCTGGCTTCATCCACACCGTAGCGGCAGTCAAAATCCCAAAAATCGACGCCGGAGGGCAGAGGCTTTCTCCGTTCTCTTTGGATATATTTTTTAACTTCATGCTTGATGGCTTCAAAGAGCCTGGGAACTTTGATTTTGGGGTGGGTCGTCTTAAAGGTTTTTCTCATAGGAATTCCAATGGGTGTGATGTAAAAGATTAAAATCCGACTTCAATCCCGACAGCATACCATCAAGGATCTCTTTTCCAAATCAATTTAAAACGCAGGTCTCTACGCCTAATGACTTCGCCCGCTCTCCCGCCGGGATGCGGAGAGGGGGATAATGAGTTTGACTTTTATCAGCCCAGATGCCATTAATTCCCTGAAATCGGCACAGAGACGCGGATGTGCATGCAAGTTGCATTAATGACGTTTGAACCAATAAATCAGCACAAGTAAGTTATATCCACCTAACCGAAGGAGTAAGACTATGGTAAAAAGATTCTTTGTTTTGTTGATGCTGCTGCTCAGCGCTTTAGCGGTCACGGGTTGCGGCGGCGGTGGCGGCAATGATTCAGGCAATCCCGCTCCCATCATCACCGACCCCATCACTATCACTCCCCTCAGCCTCGTGGAACTCGACCCGATCCTTACTGGTGACGCGCAAGATGTCATTGCCGCCGGCAACAAACTTTACTACATAGGACGGAATGATTCCGGAAATTCATTTGGGATTATCGATTTTACCGATCCCACCAATCCGGAAATTCTCTCCACCCTCGATGTCGGTGAAGCCTGGGGATTGGCCTTTGACGGTCGCTACGCTTTTGTGGAGACAGACGGGCGCGGCGATGGAATCCTGGCAACGGGGACGGTCGGGGTCATCGATTGTCTGGATCCCCTTCTTCCGGTGGTGAAGATTGCGGATGCTAGCGGGCACTCCCTGGCATATGATATGGAGATCAGCGGAGACTACCTTTACAATTTCAGTGACAACATCATCGGCGTCTACAACATATCAGCTCCGGAAAATATAGTTCATGTGCAAAACGTAAATGTCGTCTCTGCTGAATTCGGGAAGATTGTCGGCAACTATCTCTATACCGGCGACAACTTCTCTTCTGACTTAGTCATTCACGATATCTCCGCCCCCACCGGCCAAATTCCGGAAGTGGGTCGCCTGCACATTGATAGTGCAGGACATGCCGCGACCGCCAGCGGGACGACGGCATTTATTGCAGGGATTGATGGTGCCGAGGATGTTATTTACTCTGTCGATGTCAGTGACCCGACAAACCCGGCGATCATCAAAAGCGTTGTAACCCCCTCTTACATTGGCAATGAAATGCGCATCCTCGGGCATTATCTCCTCGCCGTAGGTAATGATGATTTTGTCGTCATTGATATTGCTGACCCGGAAAATATGACCGTTGTCGGTTCAGTCACTCTCGGGAATTCTCTCGGCTGGGGTTTTGATGTCAGCGGGAGGTATGCCATTATCGCTGACGATACCGTACTGCGAATTATCCAGCTTTATTAAAACAAAGGCGGGGAGAGAGCACTTGCTCACCGTTCCAGTCATTGACAAACCCCGTCCAGGAGGCGGGGTTTGTTTTTTTCACCACCGGCCTCACTCCCCGGCCGGTTGTGTCGACTGCTGCCGCTTGAATTCGTCGATGTAATACTGGCGATTTTTCTCCCGCTCCTCAACACGCCGCTGATACCCTTCCGGATCGTTTTGTTTCTGGGCCTCCTCCCTTTGTTTCCGCCGCTCCTCGCGAGCTGCTTTCTTCTTATCTCTCTCTTCTTTGGCCTTATCCTGCCTGGCTTTATCTTTGGCCTTCTCTGCTTGCAACTGCTTCTCTTTGACTTCGATCTCCTGACGTTCCTGCGCACTGAGCTGTGCCTTACGTTCCTCCCAGCGCTGTTGTTGCAGAGTGCGGATCTTCTCTTTACCGGCAGCATCAGCTGTCCGGGCGGCGATTTCTTTCCTGCCGGTAAGGACTGGAAGCAGGTTACTGCTGCTGCTTTTTCCTTGCGGAAGGACCTTCACACCGATGACTAATGGCGTCTTGCGCTGGCTGCCCGCTATTGGATCGGCGTAGGACAACGCTGTATTGAGATTATGCAGCCGCGTCATCTGCCGTAGCCCATCTTCAAGAGTTTTCTTCTCAAAATCGACAGTTACCGTCTTTTCCGCAGCCGGATCCATCAGAATTTCCACGCCGGTCTGCAAAGAGATCTCAGCCAGGAGTTGCAGGAGAGAAACCTGCCGGGCCTGTACCGTCAACAGATCACTGCGACCGTCGTAGCGCACTGTCGGCGGACTGGCGGCCATGCTTATAGTCGCAAAACAGAGAGTTAACAGGATCAACATCATCCGAAAACGATTCATGCCGGCCTCCTTTGTTCGATCGGATATAAAGCTGAGGAGGATGGGGAAAACCCCATCCTCCTCGAATGATATGCTGTGCGGCTGCTCACGAAAATTTACTCCGGCAGCAGCCGGACTACAAGATTAAAGAGTACCTGATGTCGGGGTTACATCGACCCAGTCGAGCCAGATCGTGCCGTTTGCTGCCGTTGTGCCGCCGGTCCCTTTGGCGACATTAAGCTGGCCGCTGTTGGCAGTCGGACGGGTTTGCGAGAAGAGGTCGATATAACCTCCCGACCCGCCATCGGTGCTGCCGTTACCACCAGAGACCTTAATCTGACCGCTGTTGGTCACCTGACCACCAGCGTAGAGATCGACTTCGCTGCCATTGCCACCGGTCACACCGTTGCCGCCGCTGGCAAAAATGCTCCCGGAATTTTTGATGTCGATCGTGGCATACATTTCGATATTCCGGTAGGTGCCGTTGCCGCCCTGGCTGACACCGTTGCCGCCGTTGGCGGTGATGATGGCGGTGTTGGTGACGCCGTCAAATCCATAAAAATAAAGACCCCCGGCATCGCCGCCAGTGTCGCCAGTTCCACCGGAGAGATCGATGGCACCGGTGTTCTTGACGATGGTGGTGCCAATATAGGCTTCGCCCTCAGCTTCCCATTCGAGATAACCACCATATCCACCGGTAGTAGCACCGTTGCCGCCCTTGGCCGTGATCGCAGCCTCATTGACAATGGCGCCAACCGGCAGATAGGGATCGTCATTTGAAGCATCTTCTGTGGAGATATCGAAGTTGCCGGCAGAGCCGCCGGCAGCATCGGTACTGTTGCCACCAGAGATATTGATCGCGTTGAAGCCGGCGAGAGTAATAGTCGGGGCCCGCTTGTTCGGATCGAGGATGTAATAGGTCTCTTCATAACCATCGATGGAGAGATAACCGCCACTGCCGCCAGCTGCGGCTCCGTTGCCGCCGGAAAGGTCGAAGTTACCGGCGATGGCAATATCACCCATCGGCGCGTACTCGCCATAGCCGTAATCATAGCCGTAGCTGTCCATTTCAATGTAGCAAGAGGCCCCTGAACCGCCAGAATATGCGGCGCCACTGCCAGCGCCGCCAGCCGCGCTGATTTTGGCGTTAACCTTCAGTTCACCACCCGAAGAGTTGTAAATCTCGACATAATATGCATTGCCGCCGTTGCCATCAGTGCCGTTGCCACCGTTAGCGGTGAGGTTACCGCTGACATAGGTGTCACCCATATATCCTTGATAACCGCCTTCGAGGTAAAGATAGCCCCCTTGTCCACCATCGCCAGCACCGCCGTTGCCGCCATTGGCAGTCAGGTTGCCAGAGGTGAAGAGCCCGGCGTAGTAGCTATAAAGGTAAAGGGAACCGGCAGAGCCGCCGCTGCCTGTCGTGGAATGACCACCGTTGGCGCTCATTGCCCCGGTATTGAAGCAGAAAGTCTCACCGTCGAGCTCGACATTATCGGCACTCGCATCAGCTGCCGCATCAGCGGTGACGTTCCCGTTGTTAATCAGGACACCGTCACTGTAGAGGTAGACGGAGCCGCTGTTGATGCCGGCCGTGGTGGTAGTCGTCGTCACTTTGCCGCTGGCGTTAATCTGCAACAGCGAGCCCGACTCGATATCGAGACTGTGCCCCTCGGTGACGACAGTGACAGTGCCGTCTATGACCACGGCGTTGTCAAACCAAACATAGTTGGCTGTCGGGCCCCACATGGTAAAGTTGTTGGGGAACTTGATGGTTTTACCAGCGTTGACCTGTAAGCCGGTGACGACTTTATCATCGGCATCCGGTGCATTAGCCAGCACACCGTCGCCATCACCTAGGTAAAGGTTAGAATCATTGCTGATCATGTAATAACCGCCGACAACCGCATCAGCGTCAAGTTGCACAACCGTATCAACGCTGATCGTCGCTTTGACCTCACCGAAGTTTTTGGCATACGTAGGGACAGTGAAGGCCGCATCGACGCTGCCGCTCTGCAGAATCTTGACGTCAGCGTAGTTGTCGATATAGATGTTACCTCCGCTGCCGCCGTGAGCGGTGCCGCCAGTGCCGCCAGCCAGATTGAGCTTATAGACCCCGGCGGGTGCTGAATTATTGTTATTGTTATTGTCGCTACCGCAACCGACCAGCCCGAACATGCAGACCGCTGCACTCCCTAACGCTATAAATTTCCAGTTTTTCCTCATACGTTTCTCCTTCGCAAGAAAATTAAAAAACACATTCACTACCCCTCACATTAAAGTGACCCCCCTGCTAAGAACCACCTCCTTTCCTGGAAAAATCAAAAAATTGCCAACATATACAAACACCTACCGTTCTACTCCGGGCGTCGAAAAATTCCAGACCTGACTCCAACTCGACCGCTGGCCCTGATCATCAACAGCTCTAACCCGCCAGAAATAGTTTGTCCCGGAGGCCAGATCTGCTGTCAGTGTGTGGGTGACGATTTTGCCGTCCGGCTCGACAACGGTTTTAGAATGACTGCTATTGCCGCAACCGCTCATCAGGCCAGCTGCTAAAAGACCAACCATCGCCAGAAGGACAAATTTATAGCGGAAGTTGCGATAGAGCATGGGTCCACCGAGGAGCAAAAGAGCGGCAAATCCGAAACTTGTAAAGAGCGGCTCGCCGGTCCAGACCATCCAGCTTTCGGTCTCTTCCGCCGCGAAAGCTCTGCTGGTACTGAGTTGAATTTCATAGCCGACGACTCCCCTGCCCTCAAGGGTCAGAGTGGGAAGCCAGGCAAGAGTTGGCCGAAGGTCGGCAACTGTCCCGTCGTTGACTGGGGCATTGAGCATCGGTAAGACTGTGGCAAAGGTTTGCCAAGCCAGATAGGGGTAATTTCCCCCCTCGACAATCTTCCAGACCTCGGTGAAATTCCAGTCGGTAAAGGTGGATTGTTGCCGCAGCTGGTTTGACGTGCGCGGTTCTCCCTTGCCGGTGTCAGACTGGCTGGTGGTGGTGCTATCGTAGTAGGATGAGGTGACGCCGCCATCGTAGTTGATGCCGATCAAACCGCCGACATCGCCGGTCGTGCCGGTCACGCTCCCCGTGGCGTAGCTGTTGGTGACACTGCTGTCCGCTGTCTGCCGGCCGATCAGGCCGCCGACCATGGCAATACCGGTGACATTGCCAGTGGAAAAGGAATTGATGATGGTCGAGCCGCTGTCGGAAGAGCCGACCAGCCCGCCGTAGTTGGTGATACCATTGGCCGTGGCGGTTATATTGCCGGTTGCAAAGGCATGGGCGATCGAACTCCTGCCGTTATGCCCGACCAGACCTCCGACATTATCCCTGCCGACGACATCGCCGGTGGCAAAGGATCGCTCCAGGCTCGATTCCCAGAGGGTGCCGAGCAGACCTCCGGTACGAAGAGAAGATACGCTGTTAACGGAGATGGATCCGTAGGCCGCGCAATCGGCGATAGACGTGCCGTTCTGCACGTTGCCCACCAGTCCGCCAAGATCGGACCCGCCGCCAGAGGTTTGACTCCCTCCCGCCACTGGTACGTTCGCGCTCGATGACAAAATGTCGGCATATTTGATCCGGCCCGCCAGGCCGCCGACCTCGTTGGTGATGCCGGTGACCGTGCCGGTGACATGGATATACTTGATCGAACCGGGTTCGAGATTGCCAACCAATCCACCCACTCTGTAATCACCAGTGACTTCGACCTGCAACGTCATGTTGGCAAAGGTAGCTCCGCTCGCATCGCCGAACAGTCCGACGTGATCCTGGGCAGGACGGTTGATAAACAGGTTGGTAATGGTGTAGTCATTGCCGTCGAGGCTGCCGGTGAATGGCGCACCGGGGACCCCAATCGGCTGCCATCCTTCTGCCGCGTTGAAGGGGGCGACATCAAGATCAATATTGGCAGTCAAGATAAAGTGCTTGTCCAGATAGTTGCGCACGGCGTCCAATTGCTTGGCCGTCTCAACCTGGTACGGGTCGTCGAGTGAGCCATCACCGCCGGCGAAGGTGGGCGGCAAAGCACCGCCGCGCACCGCCCAGACAAAATACGAGGAGTCGCTTTTTGAACGAGAATATGTATAACCATCCCACATGGAAACTGTCCAACTGCCCGGTAAAAATCTTGTCACGGTGGTTGACGACCAGTAGTGGTAGGAAAACAGATTTAGAAAAGGGTTTGGGGACGTTAGTGAGGGGTTGTAGCGGGCGAAATCGACCAGACTCAGCAGTTCTTTGTAATTGGGTAGACGCCAGTCAGACTGATGGCTGCCGTTGTTGGAGATGTCACCGCAGGCGTTGCCGTTCATCATGCCGACGGTATTCAGCCCGGCGATATCCGTGAGGGCAATCGGCCAATTACGCGCACCCCCAGAGCAATTGGCGTTCTTCAGCCAGACCAGGCCGGTCAGGTTGTCGGTGACTGTGCCGTCGCTGTTGTCGGTGAAGCGCGGGTCCGGCCATGCCGCTCCGGCCAGTATATCGGCATCCTGGCCAGTCCCTGCGCACGCCACCAGGCTGCCGCTGGAGTCGTAACAAGTCGTCTGCCCTGTCCGCCACACCGGGGCTGGCCCGGTCGACGTTCCTTTCACCGCCAAGGCGAAATAATTGGCATCCTTGGAACCATGGATCAGATTGCCGTAGTCGTCCATATCGACCGTCCACGCGTTATCATGGTAACCGCCCTGTATTGCCGTCGAAGATGAGAAATAATAGCCATAACCCATATTGGCAAATCCCTGCGACGCGAGCCATGCCGCGGGTGAATTGCAGGCGGTGCCGCCGCAGGATGCGGTGCCGTGGTCGACGTTGACCAGACTTTCGAGTTCAAGGATGTTCGGCAGACGCCATTCACCGGCGCTGGAACCGTCCGTGAGATCGCAAGCACCGCTGGCCAGACTGTTGGCCCAACTGAGGGCATCGTTCCAGTAAAGGTCTCCGGCACAGTTGGCATTCTTCAGCCACACCAGGCCGGTCAGATTGTCCGTCAAGGTGCCGTTCCCATTATCAATAAACCTTGAAGCTGGCCACTGAACACCGGCGCGGTGTTCGCCATCCTGACCGGTCCCAGCGCAATTAATCTCGGTACCGGAAGAGTCAAAACAGGTGGTTTGTCCTGTTTGCGGCAGCGTGACTGAAACCGCCAGGGCACACGTCGCTGCAAGTACAATAGCAACAATTTGTACCCCCAAAGAGCACCATAACTGCCTTGGCCAGGATTTATTTGCCATGATCATCACCCTTTTCAATAAATTAGTTTTTTATACAGGTTCGAGAAGGCTGGACTCTTATTTGAGTTCATCCCGATGAGGCTGACACCAGACTTTCGGTTACTGAAATTATGTCAATCGCACCCACGCGTAAAGTCGACTTTTTGTAGACTTTCAGCCATTCGCCTCTTATCATCGGAAAAAAGTGCCCCGTAAACTGTGCAACCCTCCACCCTAAGGTTTTTCACCATGCGTTTCCCCTTTGCTGCTTTCCCCTTTTTCATTTATGCACTCTGGCTCCTCGCCGTGCCGATGGAAGGTCCATTATTATCAAATTGGGGCATAGCCGGTGGCAGTCGCTGGTTTCTTTTGACCCATGTAGCGACGCTGGTGATTATTGGACGCTGGGTGACTCCGATCCGACTGCGTCTCTTCGCCCGTGCCGGCGCTGCGGCGACAGCACTACTGACATTGGGGCTGCCACTGGCGGGTGAATATTCTATACTTTACATGGTTATCCTCGGCATCAGCGCCGCTCCGTTGACCATCAAAACCTGTTGTGACTTGCACGCTTCTTCCCATCCAACCCGCACAGCTGCCTGGTGCCTGGTCGCTGCCAACCTGATGCTAGCGGTCATCCAAACGACATTGACCTGGCCACTCTGGACGATGCTCCTGCCATTTTTACCACTGCTGACCATGCCGATCGTTGCAGCCATTGAGAAGGATGACGATGCCAGGCCGCCGCTGAAGTGGAGTTATTTGATCTTCGTCTTCATTTTTCAGATCGTCAGCGGCCTCATGTACGCCTTTCTTTACCCGGCTTATGCCGACCATGCATTTGTCCCAGGACTGGAACTCCCCTTTTACATGCTGGCGGTGTTGGCATCAGTGGCAATTTATCGCCACGATCGCGATCTCCTTTTGGTCGGTGGACTGACCCTGGCCATGGCCGCGTTTGCCTTACTCCAAGTCGGGGGCAAACTCCCCATTAACCTCAGCATGTTCTTCATGCAGGCCGCCGCGGGCTGTATCGACCTCTTTCTCCTCGCCCTTCTGCTGACAAGTGCCCGCACAGTGAAGACTTTCGCTTATGGATTAGCAGTGCTGTGCGGCGGTATCGTCGCCGGGCAATTTATCAGCCTGGCACTCGGTGACGCATCCTCCACGGTCGGAATGGCAGGAAGTTTGGTTCTCAACATCGCCGCCCTGACCCTCTTTTTGCGTCATCACTGGCAACAGCGCTCTGACTTGCCTCGCGCGCTGCCAGGAGGCCCACCTCCCCTCCCCGCAACAGTGCAATGTCTCCTCTCCGAACGCGAGATTAATGTCCTGACCATTATTTTGTCCGGAAAAAACTATCGGGAAGCGGCTAAGGAACTTGCCATTTCGGAGTCGTCCATCAAGACCTACATGAAACGCATTTGCGACAAATGCAATGTTTCTAATCGACAGGAACTGCTCAAATGTCTGGCCAAGAGCTGAAACGCCAAAGGTCTACAAAAAGTCGACTTTACTCACATCCAGAATTAGTTTAATCGGTACGTCTGCGCATCTTTTTGATGCATTTCGTACCAATTTCATGGTGCGTGTCGACGAAACATGAGCGAAAGGAACTGTCATGATGAGAGCGTTTGTATCAGGAGCAAAAAATTTCCGGATTCCGGTTTTTCTGCAGGTCATTTCGATCGCTATCCTCTTACTGACATTGACTCTACCCGCCAGGGCAACTGTCATAGAGTTCGCTGGCGGGGACGGGACGCCAGAAAATCCCTGGCAGATTAATACCCCCACCCAGCTGGATGCTGTCCGAAACTACCTGGGAATTGCTGGGCCCAGGCACTTCATCCTGACCTCCGATCTCGACCTGGCGGTCGCCCCGTTCAATCAGGCGTCAGGATGGGAGCCGATTGGAACCCAAGAGAATCCCTTTAACAGCATAATCGACGGCGATGGACATACGGTTAGCGGGCTCTTCATTAATCGGCCCGAAACAAATTTTGTCGGCCTCTTCGGTTATACGGATTTAGCGACCATTAATAATATCCACCTGAAAAACGTCAGCGTCGTTGGCAATCAATCTGTGGGCTCCCTGGTCGGGGAGTCATACCGGACGACTGTCAACAACACATCGACAACAGGCATGGTCGCGGGTGGAATCAGTACCTCTATGGTTGGAGGTCTGATTGGATTCAATCGCTGGCAAAGTTCAATCACTAACTCTTTTGCAGACGTAACAGTACAAGGGAACAGCGTTGTCGGAGGATTGACGGGGGAAAGCGAGGGGAGCATCACGGCTTCGTATGCCAAGGGGGATGTCACCGGCGGAGCTGAAAATGTCGGCGGACTGGTCGGGCTGGCCTATGGTCAGATTCAGGACTCCTATGCCACCGGCGCGGTCAGTGGCATAAAGGATGTTGGCGGCCTGGTGGGCGATGCGGCATTTGGCATGTGTACAATAAACAACAGTTATGCAACCGGCCTTGTCACGGGGACTGGCGACAACATCGGCGGTCTGGTCGGCCTGAGGAATGGTGGGGTCATCACCTCTTCTTACTATGACCGGGATACAACCGAACAGGCAGACACCGGCAAAGGCGAGCCGCGCACCAGCGCCGAGATGAAGAATGAACTCACCTTTGTCGATTGGAATTTTCCCGCCGTATGGAAGATCTTGAGCAACGATATCTACCCCTACCTGAGCTGGCAGCCTGCGGCGGCCGAATTTTCCGGCGGCGATGGTTCCCAGGAAAATCCCTGGCAGATTCGTACAGCGGCTCAGTTGAGTAACCTCCGCAACTACCGGGGCGCAGTCCACGCCGACAAACATTTCATGCAGGTTGCCAATATTGATCTCGGCGTATCTCCCTGGAACCAAAATACAGGGTGGGACCCCATCGGTGGGTATTTGGATAATATTTCTTTTCGCGGCGAATACGACGGCAATGGCTATCGCATCAGCAATCTCATTATCAACACCACCGTCAACGAGACTTACCCAAGCTTATTTGGCCGGGTCGGTTACACGGCAAAGCTGAAAAATATCAGATTGGAAGATCTTTCCATTGCCGGGATGAGTCATATCGGCGCACTTGTGGGTGAACTGGAAGGCGGAACCATTCTCAACTCCTCTGCCACCGGAACTATCACACTTAAAAGTGGCAGCAGCTACCCATGGTATACAGGAGGTCTGGTCGGATCCTTTTCTTCCGGCCTTATAGAAAACTGTCATGCCGCCGTTTCAATTACCGCGAATCCGGCTGCAGAAAAAATCGGGGACTCGTCGGTTATATGCAGCATGCGACTCTTCGTAATTCTTACGCGACCGGTAATGTTACTGGTCAGGAGGCTATCGGCGGTTTGATCGGCAGGATTGTAAATAATGTAACCGTTGAAAACACCTATGCCAGCGGTGCCGTCTCAGGAATCTTGTATACAGGCGGGCTGGTCGGCGACATTCAAATTCCCGAAACCAACGCCATCACCAACAGCTTTTACGATCAAAACACAACCGGCCAGACAGATAACGGCAAGGGCGCAGCCAAAACCACCTCTGAACTGATGCAGAAAACCACCTTTATCAACTGGAATTTCAATGGCGTCTGGAAGATTGATGAAAACTCCACTTACCCATATTTAAGCTGGCCTACCGTTGCCCCTGCCCTTCTCTCACCTGCTGACATGACCATGGTGAACGGTGCCAATCCTCTTCTCACCTGGCTTCCGCTCACAAATCCGGACAGTCGGCAAATCATCAGGTATCACCTTCAATCCGGCACCAGTCCTGACCTGTCGGGAGGCGATACCGAGAGTAACTATATCTGGATGATCGCGCCATTAACCGCAGGGATGGGCCTTGCCGGATTCTTCTTCGCGGGGTCGCTGCTGCACCGAAATCAGCGGCGCAAATTTGCAATTCTGGGGATGAGTGCCGTTTTGGCGGGGATATTGCTGGCTGGCTGTAGTGACAACGACTCTCCGCAACAGGAGAGCACGGTCATTTCCCATACGCTGCAAGCGTTAGAACCGGATACTACTTACTACTGGCGCGTCAAGGCCCAGGATGATCTGGGACAGTGGTCCGATTGGAGCGAAATCCGAAGTTTCTCCACCCCGGTTTTTCCCGAGTGACTTTTAACTTTTAAACCATCCAGCACTGGCCACTCCTTTTGTCCGAGAGTTTCAAGCGCCCGTGAATTTGAGCTGTCATATTCAGCAAATGGGCCTGCCGAAAAATTTCGGCAGGCCCATTTTTGTCACTGGAAGTGACCCACTTCCGCCAGAAACTCCTTGATCGCTGCATTAAAACCGTCCGGTTGCTCGAGACTCACCAGATGCCCGCCGCCCGGCAAAATTGCGAGCTTCGCATCGGTAATCCCGGCTGCGAGCAGATGCGATTGCTCACCCGGAATCGCCTGATCCTGCTCGGCACCGATGACCAGCGCCGGTTGACGAATGGCACCAAGCAGGGGGAGATAATCCTTGCGCTCGCGCATGGCGATCAGACCGGCCGCAGCGCCGCGCCGGTCTGTGGCCGAGATCCAGCCGCAGACTTCTGCGACCAGTGCGGGGTGCGCGGCCAAGGTAGCCGGGGCAAAGAGGATATTACGGAAAACTTCCAGCACCGGATCCATCCCTTCTGCCAAAGTCCTCGCGGCAAGGGCGGTCCGCTTGGCCTTCCCGGCCTCGTCGTCCGCCCCGGCCCGGGTGACGATGAAGATCGCGGCGCTGACCCGCTCGGGGTACCGCTCGAGAAGGTTCAAAAGGACATAACCGCCCATCGACATGCCGCCGACCACCGCCTGCGGCAGTTGGAGACGATCCATGAGCGCGACGATATCATCGGCATAGCTGCTCATATTCACCGCAGCGGAAGTCCTCCGGCTCTCTCCGAAGCCGCGCAGATCAGGAGTAATGACCCGGTAGCCGGCCTCGGTCAGAGCCGCGACCTGCGGCCGCCACATCTTCCGGTTGAGGGGGAAACCGTGGATCAGAAGGAGCGGCTGACCGCTGCCGTGGTCGTCGTAGGCAAGAGTTGTAGCTTTACCTGTCTCACTCATATCGCTTTATCTTTCCCCGCGGAGGCAAGGAGGTTGTCCAGCGCTTGCTGGAAAATCGGAACTGTCGGACTGAGTTCAATCGCCTTGCGGTACAACTCCTCAACGCGGCCGCTGTCGCTCCCCAATTTCTGCTCGGCAGAGCCGAGACCAAAATAGGCCGGAGCAAACTTTTCATCGCGGGCAAGCGCTTCACGATAACAGCTGCGAGCGGCCTCATACTCTCCCTGGCGCAAATGGATATTACCGAGATTGTTCCTGGCTAAGGCGAATTCGGGAGCGAGTTCTGCGGCGCGCGTACAGTGGGCGAGAGCTTCATCGACCCGCCCGAGCGTCAGCAGGGCCGCGCCAAAGTTGTTTTGACACCTGGCATGATCCGGATCGATCGCCACGGCCCTTTCATAACAGCTGATCGCTTCGTCGAGACGGCCAAGATCCTGGAGCAGGACGCCATAGGTATAAAGTGCGCCCCAGTGCTCCGGCGCGTGTTGCAGCGCTTCCTGCAGCACCGCTTCGGCATAGTCATAGTCCCGCAGATCGTGCAGGGTGTCCCCAAATTTATAAAGGAGCTCTACATTCTCCGGATCCAGCGCTTTGGCTATCTCCAAACAGACCGCGCTTTCCTGAAGAAACTGATGCCTTTTGAGAAGATCTCCGAAGGCAGCGATAATTCCAGCAACCGCGGGGACGCTCAGATGGAGTGCTTCATTCATCTGCACGACCAGGCGCTGGTAGATAGATTGCGAAATCGTCCCCCCCTGCCCGGCAATCTGCTGGCTGAGAGAACGCAGATTCGCCGCCGCTTCGCTGGTCTGCCCCTGGCCGGCCATGATCGCCGAGATAAAGAAGGGAGCCAGATAATCGTTGGGGTATTCTTTGAGGATCTGCAAATAGACGCTGAGGGCCGGTTCGACTTCACCGCGCAGCTGCAAAGCCACGGCATCGATAAAATCGTTCTTTTTGGGAGAATCTGCCTTGGCAGCAGCCTCGTTGCCGCCGAACATTTTGTTGAAAAAACCCATGGGATTTCCTTTTCGGTTGGAAATTTTTTCTGTTGACCAGTCCGTCCTGCGCTGGTTCATCCTCATTTCAAATGCAAAACCCCCTCCTAAAATAGGCCCGGAACGGGTCGCATCTTACGCTATCAGCCTCTTGGCCTCAAGCCTTTCCATTCAGGAAACGAACTTACCGTATTGGGGCATCTTCCGGCTCCCGTATCATTTGACGGTTATGTCAAGCATGACGGATTACTCATGGCTGCCTCACGGCATGGCGCAGTTTTCATGTCGAAAAATCGATTGATATCAGTATATTGTGCTTAAAAATTCATTATATCTTATCCGGCACACAAGTTGCGTTTGCTCACTTTGCGCAATCCCGCGCACAGAGAATGATTGTCGTGCCTGTTACGTCGCGGTGATCGTCTTCTATCGGAAACTACTTAAAAGGGAGACAAACATGCCGCTTATTGAATTAGTCATTATTCTCGTTGTCGTCGGGGTGATCCTGTGGGTGATCAACAGCTTCATACCGATTCAGTCCACCATCAAAAGGATTTTGAATGTGGTCGTGGTTATCTGTGTGATTATCTGGCTATTGAGTGTCTT
>JAXMLA010000184.1:0-6533 GCA_034370465.1 Desulfuromonadales bacterium | reverse complement strand
CGGACCGTTTCGGCATTTTATCGGTCAATGATGATGCCCGGGTGGAGGCTTTTAACGAAAAACCGGCGAATCCCGAGCCGATCCCCGGTCGGGATACCTGCTTTGCCTCGATGGGGAATTATATCTTTTCGACGAAAAAGCTGATTGAAGTTTTGCTCGAAGGGAAGAAAAAGTACGAAGATCTCGACTTCGGCAAGCATGTCATTCCGATGATGCTGGCGGCGGGCGATCGCATCTATACCTATAATCTCAACGATAATGTCATCCCCGGGATGAAGGCGGAAGAACGGGGTTACTGGAAGGATGTCGGGACGATCGAATCCTATTACGAAGCGAATATGGATCTGATCAATGTCTCACCGCAGCTGAATCTTTACAACTACAAATGGCCGATCCTCACCAATCAGGGGAATTATCCGCCCGCCAAGACGGTCTTTGATGAAGAAGAGCGGCGCGGTGTCAATATCGATTCTTATGTCTGTGCCGGCTGTATTACCAGCGGCAGCACGGTACGGCGCTCGATCCTTGGACCCCTCTGCAAGGTGAACAGTTACAGCCTGGTGGAAGATTCGATCCTCTTTGAGAACGTCACCATCGGCCGGCATGTCCGGATTAAAAAGGCGATTATTGATAAGGGGGTGACGATTCCCGACAACAGCGATATCGGTTATGACCTGGAGGCGGACAAAGCCCGCGGTTATACGGTGACCGAATCCGGAATCGTTGTGGTGCCGCGCCGCGACCGTTGATAATTCTCCTGCGCTGTTGATCAAACCGGTCAGAGAAAAGAGCTCGTAGTTTAATGGAATTTCAAGCCCTGAAAGATCTCGAGATCCTCTTTGGCCTGGCCCTGGTCACGGTGGTTCTCTTTCGCAAGCTGATGATCCCGTCGATTATCGGTTTTCTCGTGACCGGCATCCTCGCCGGACCTTATGCCCTGCGGCTGATTGAGTCGACCCACGATGTCGAGCAGATGGCGGAGATCGGCGTTGTTCTCCTCCTCTTTACCATCGGGATCGAGTTCTCCCTGACCGAATTGATGCGTATTCGTCATCTCGTCTTCTGGGGGGGGGGTGCACAGGTTCTCCTCACCATTCTCCTCGTCGCCGCCGGTGGCATGCTCCTTTCGCTCCCCTTTAATCAAGCCCTCTTCTTCGGTTTTTTGCTCGCCCTGTCCAGTACCGCCATCCTCATGAAGTTGTTGATGGATGCCGGTGAGATCGATTCGCCGCATGGCAAGTCGGCCCTGGGCATCCTGATCTTTCAGGATCTGTGTGTGGTGCCGTTGATGCTGCTGGTCCCCTTCCTTGCCGGTCAGGGGGGCGGGGCGAGTGACATCCTGCTGATGCTGCTGCGCGCCGGAGGTGTTGTGCTGGTGGCGCACTTCGGAGCGCGTTATGCAGTCCCCTGGATCTTCAATCAGGTGGTCAAGGCGCGCAGCCGCGAACTCTTTATCCTCACCGTTATCTTTGTCGGGTTCGGCACCGCCTGGCTCACCTCTCTGGCCGGGCTGTCGCTGGCGCTCGGGGCGTTTATCGCCGGTCTGGCGATCTCCGAGTCGGAATACAGTCATCAAGCACTCGGGGATATCATCCCTTTTCGCGATGCCTTCATGAGTCTCTTCTTTATCTCCGTCGGTATGCTCCTCGATCTGCGGATCTTCATTGAAAAACCGGTACTGATCATCGCCCTGATTCTGGCGATCATCCTGATCAAGGGGGTGGTGGCCAGCGGCGCCATCCTCCTCCTCGGCATCCCCGCCCGGATTGCCATCGTCGCCGGTCTATCCCTGGCTCAGGTCGGCGAGTTCTCCTTTGTCCTGTCCCAGGCCGGGGTGAAGAGCGGCCTCCTCCCGGATCATCTTTACCAGATCTTTCTTGCCGCCTCCGTGGCGACCATGGCTTTAACCCCGGTCGCCCTCAAATACGGCCCGGAAGTGGCATTGCAGATCTGCCGCTTCCTCCCCCGCAAAGTGGTGCGGGGGAAGGGGGGGCTGATGCAGGGCGGACAGAAACTTCGCCTGACCGACCATGTCGTCATTGTCGGTTTCGGCCTGAATGGCAAGAATCTCGCCAAGGTGCTGAAGGCCTACAGCATCCCTTATGCGGTGGTCGAAGCCAACCCCTACACCATTGCCACCGAACGCAAACGCGGCTCGCACATCGTCTTTGGCGATGCGACCAGTCCCGAGGTCCTGGAGCATGTGCAGATTACCAAAGCCCGGATCCTGGTGATTGCCATTTCGGATGCTGCTGCCAGTCGCCGCGTTGCCGCCCTGGCGCGCAAGCTCCATCCCGGTCTGCATATTGTCGTTCGCACCCGCTATCTGGCCGAGATGGAACCGTTGTACGAGATCGGTGCCAACGATGTCATTCCGGAAGAATTCGAAACTTCCATCGAGATCTTTACCCGGGTGCTGAAGCGTTATCTGATTCCTTATAGTCAAATAGAGGAGTGTGTGGCGACGGTGCGGAAAGATTCCTATGAGATGTTCCGTACGTTGAGCAAAAGCAATAGTCCGGCGGCGGAGATCAGCGGCTTTTTAAGCGGCGCGGAAATCGGGACCTTCACCGTTGCTGCCGGGTCGATTCTGGCGGGCGAGACTCTCGGCGCCGGGACGCTCCGCAACCGCTCCGGGGCGACGCTGCTGGCGATCCGCCGCGGTACGGAAGTGGTTCCCAACCCGGATCCGGTCTGGGAAATGCGCGAAGAGGATGTGGTGCTGCTGATCGGTACGCCACCCCAACTGAAAATGGCCGGGAAGCTCTTTTTGCCGGCAACGACCTGAAAAGAAAAGAGGCCGGTCCTGTCAAAGGAACCGGCCTTTCTCATGTTGCGCGATGAATACGTAGGAGCAGGCTCCAGCCTGCGATATCGCGAGCTGGAGCTCGCTCCTACAAGAGTGTCGGGAAATCAGGCGCCCTTGAGAACCCGGGCTGCATCCTTGGCGTGATAGGTGATAATCAGGTCGGCGCCGGCGCGTTTCATGCCGATCAATGTCTCCATCATCACCCGCTCTTCATCGATCCAGCCCTGAGCGGCGGCGGCCTTGATCATCGAATATTCGCCGGAAACGTTATAAGCGACGAGCGGCAGATCGAAGCGCTCCTTGATGTCACGGAGAATATCGAGGTAGGCGAGGGCGGGCTTGACCATGAGGAAGTCGGCGCACTCGGCGACGTCGAGGGCGGCTTCGCGGAAAGCTTCGCGGCGGTTGGCGGGATCCATCTGGTAAGAGCGGCGGTCGCCGAATTGCGGTGTCGATTCGGCGGCGTCACGGAAGGGGCCGTAATAAGCGCTGGCGTATTTGACGGCATAGCTCATGATCGGGATCTGCGAAAAACCGTTGCTGTCGAGAATGGCCCGAATCGCCGCGACCCGGCCATCCATCATATCGGAAGGGGCGACAATATCGGCGCCGGCCTGGGCGTGGGACAGGGCTTCTTTGGCAAGGAGATCGAGAGTGCTGTCATTATCGACATCGCCATCGACAATCACGCCGCAGTGGCCGTGGTCGGTATATTCGCAGAGGCAGACGTCGGTAATCACCAGCAGCTTCGGGACCGCCTTTTTGATGGCGCGGATCGTTTCCTGAATAATCCCGTGGGTACTGTAGGCGTCGGAACCGACAGCGTCCTTGACCTTGGGGATGCCGAAGAGGATGACGGCGGGAATTCCCAAGTTGTAAACTTCCTGTGCTTCGGCAACGATATGCTCGATCGACTGTTGATAGATGCCGGGCATCGAGACGATCTCTTTCTTGATCCCGGTGCCGTAGGCGGAGAACATCGGGTAGATGAGATCTTCGGGGCGCAAAAAAGTTTCCCGCACCATGCGGCGCAGCGTGTCATTGCGCCGCAGACGGCGGGCACGGTATTCGGGGAAGTACATTTCAGCCTCCTGGCAAGTTAAAGTATGATGCCGGGGATTTTAACCGTAACAGCCGTGTTAAGGCAAAAAAAATCGCCGTGTGCAAGGCCGTACGGCGATCCGATTTCTCACGATCGCATTAAACTGTTACTTTTTTTATCCGCTTTCTTTTACCCAAAGTCCGTGTATAATCAGTACCAAAGTGGCAAGAATGTACCTTGAACGAAACGATAACATCAAAAAAGGAGAGTTTAAACATGACTAAAGAGGTGATTGCGGCGATTCACACCGCCATGCAGGTGGAAAAGAATGCGATGAACTTTTATCTCGCCTGTGCGGGACAGAGCCAGGATGAGAAGAGCAAAAACTTTTTCAATCTTCTCGCCCGCGAAGAGAAGGAACATGCCCATAGTTTCTTTGCCATCGACCCCGAGGGGGGCGACGAAAAGAATTTTGCGACCTTTATCGCCACCAGTGATGACGTCGAAGGCCCCTTTGCCAATGTCGGCAAACTGGTCGCCGACTTTACCGAGCGCAAGGCGATGTTGCTGGCACTGGACAAAGAGAAGACTCTGGCTGACCAGTTGCGGGCCATGGCGGCGAAGATTGATGATCCCGAGGTCAAGAAGGTCTACGAATGGAATGCCCGCTCGACCGATCATCATTTCCAGCTGATCGAAGAGGAGTATTCAAGATTGATGGGGATGGTTCACGCCACGGATGTCGATACCTATGTCCGTGAATAGTTGATGGCGAGCCGCCCTTCTCCTGCAAAGAAGAGAAGGGCGGTTTACTTTTGTACAGCGAGGCCACGGCTGATGGCGTTGCGGGCCAGTTCGTCGCAACGTTCATTCTCGGCATGGCCGTCATGCCCCCGCACCCAGACCCATTCGATCTGGTGGCGTTGTGCCTGCTGATCGAGTTCTTCCCAAAGGTCGCGATTGACGACCTCCTCCCTTTTGCTGTTCTTCCAGCCCTTCTTCTTCCAGCTGAAGATCCAGGTTGTCATCCCTTTACAGAGATACTGCGAATCAGTCGTCACCCGCACGCGGCATGGGCGTTTAAGGGCTTTTAAGCCGGAAAGGGCGGCCAAGAGCTCCATGCGGTTGTTGGTGGTCTGGACGGCAAAGCCGGCGAGTTCTTTTTCGTGGTCACCACAGCGCAGGATCGTCCCCCAGCCGCCCGGTCCGGGATTGCCGGAACAGGCGCCGTCACTGAAAATGTCGATCAACTCCGGGAGTGATGCGGGCATAAAGAGGTTATCCCTTGGCGCGGGCTTTGAGTTTGGGTTTGCCGTCTTCGCAAGTGACGATGAATTCGATCTCCCGGCCGGCAAAGCGACTGGTGAGCTGGGCGCGCTGTTCGGCCAGGAGGGTGGCAATCTTCTGCCGATCCGGCGCTTTGCCGCTGATCGCGGCAATCTCGGCGCTGATCCGTTCGGCTTCGCTCTGGATCGGCGTCGTGCCCTCCTCTTTCCTCGATGCTGCCGGTGCGGCGCTCCCGCCCCGGAGTCTTTCCAGTTTGCGGACAAACTTCCCTTCTTCGATCTGTTTCATCAGTCGTTCCCAGTTGCCGCTATAGCTGTAAAAGCGGGTGGCGAGCATCTGGTAGCGATAACGGAGATCGGTCTGGGGGATATAACGGTTGGCAAAGCGCCGCAGTTCCAGGCTGAGATCGTCACGCATCTTTTCCGGCGGACGGCGTTCGATCCCGGCGAAATACTTTTCGTAATTTTGATCGATCAGCCGGATCGTCTCTTCTATCCGGTTTAATTCCTGCTCGATGGTGGCGCGTTTAATCATGAACCCTCCTCTTCAGAGCGAAAAACTATACTTGTTTCCGGTGGAAATTAAAATCCTTTTTCGTGCGAAGGGGTGGGTCAATGCGGCTTGCGAGCACAAGTTCATTGACGCTGGTAATCTTTTTATCGATAATACCCTCCTTTGTGCGCCAGCTAAAAAAATCTGGTTTTAAGGGGAGCGTATGAAGTCACTGGCAACGGTCATTCTTGCCGCCGGCAAGGGGACGCGGATGAAATCGGCATTGCCGAAAGTCCTTCATCCCCTGTGCGGGCAACCATTAATCCACTATCCGGTCCGCCTCGCCCGGCAACTCGGCAGCACAGCGACGGTCCTGGTTGTCGGCCACGGTGCCGAAGCAGTCGAGACGGCTCTGGCAGCGGAGAAGGTCGTCTTTGCCCTGCAGGGCGAACAGCTCGGCACCGGCCATGCTCTGCTGTGTGCGCAGCCGGTTCTGGCCGACTTCTCCGGCACGATCCTCCTCCTCTGCGGGGATGTGCCGTTACTACGCGAAGTGACGATTGCGCAACTCCTCGACTACCACCACCAGCAAGGGGCAAGTGTCACCGTCCTCACCGCAACCATCGAGAATCCCCACGGTTATGGCCGGGTGGTGCGGGATGGTGACGAGGTCGTCGCCATCGTCGAAGAGAAGGACGCCACCCCCGAGATTCGCGCTCTGCGCGAGATCAATACCGGCATCTACTGTTTTGACGCCCCCTTTGTCTTTACGGCTCTGAGTCAGGTCGGCTGCAACAACGCTCAGGGCGAATATTACCTCACCGATGTTCTCGGTCTGGCCCGCAGTGCCGGCAAGAAGGTCTGCGCTCTGGCGGCGGCAGAAGGGACGGAGGCGATGGGGAT
>JAXMLA010000183.1:0-3484 GCA_034370465.1 Desulfuromonadales bacterium | reverse complement strand
CTTTTGACCAGACCATGCTCTCGGGAACCAACGAAAAAAGGCGACCCTGCACAGGTCGCCTTTTTTCGTTGGTCATTTTCACAAGCGATCAGGGCTCGTTTTCCTCGCTAAAGAGCTCAAGCTGTTCATAGCGGCGGATCTGGATCTTGAAGGGGAAGGGGCGGAAACGGGGACATTCCAGGAGGAGGACGGTGACCGGCTGGCGGCAGCGGCGCACGCATTTGGCGCAGAGGGGGTTGGCGTCCTGCCGGGAAAGGAGGGGCTCTGATCTGGCCATGCCGGTACCGTCTCCGCTAAAGGTGGGGAAGGTTAAATCGTTTCATCGTCATCGACCGGGATTCTCTCGGTCATCTTCTTGCCGAAACAGCGGGCGAGGATAATTCCGACTTCGTACAGGAGGATAAAGGGGATGGCGAGGGCGGTCTGCGAGAAGACATCCGGGCCGGGGGTGGCGATCCCGGCGAAGATAAAGGCGATGATGATAAAGTACTTGCGCTTCTGCGACAGCCACTTGGCATCGACCACGCCCATGCGGGCAAAGATAAGGATGACGATCGGGGTTTCAAAGATGGCGCCAAAGGCGAGCAGCAGCTTCCAGGCAATGGAGAAGTATTCCCCCATGGAGATCATCGCCGTCACTTCGCCGCCGGCCAGGCCCATCGACAGCAGGACACTGAAGACCAGCGGAAAGATCCAGGTGAAGCCGAGGTAGGCGCCGCCCAGGAAGGAGCAGTAGGCCGAGGCGACAAAGGGGAGGGCAAAGCGTTTCTCGTTTTTGTAGAGCCCCGGCGCGATGAAACCCCAGATCTGCCACAGGATGACTGGCAAAGCCACCAGGACCGCGGCAACCGCGGCAATCTTCATGTAGGTAAAGAGCGGCTCGGTCGGGCTGAGAAAGACCATCTTGCTGCCGGCCGGCAGGACCGTGCGGAGCGGTTTGGAGATGAAGAGGTAAAGAGGTTCCGAAAAGTAGTAGCAGACAACAAAGGCGACCAGCCAGCTGCTGGCGGCAATGGTCAGACGGCGACGCAGCTCGAAGAGGTGAGCCATAAAGGGGATTTGCTGCTCAACACTCATTTTGGCTGCTCCGCCGCGTCCGGTTTTTTTGGGGCGCTACTTTCGGTCTCCGGCCCGGTCGCTGCGGCTGCACCCTCGGTCTCCTCGACCGGGGCAGCGTTGGGTGGGGTGAATTTTCCCGGTTCCTGGGCCCAGGGGGCTTTGTAGACGTCATCGAGATTGAATTTTTTCCCCTGCCGCAAATGCTCTTCCACATTCAGCGAGCGCATGTCTTTTTCGATGCTATTCTTCACTTCGTCGAAAGAACGGCGAAACTCGGCATAACCCTTGGCCAGGGAGCGGGCGAGATCGGGCAGCCGCTCCGGGCCGATAAAGATCAGCGCCAGCGCGAGGATCAGGAGGATTTCTCCAACACCGAGACCAAACATGTGTCAATGTGTCCTTTGTTGAGAGGAGAGTGCGGCGCAAGAATAGTCGTAAATCCCACTAGCTGTCAATGGCGGAGTCATTGCTTCGCGGGCTTTTGCTGTGGGAAATATAGAGACCAAATGACGACTAACGGTCGCGGCGAATGAGGTGCAGAACAGAGGAGACTTCCGCTTTACGATTGACCAGCCTCGGGGGGATGGTGTAAGAAAGAGCTTCAATTTTATTGAGGTAATTTTCTTGGCTGGAGGATGGCAATGTCTGGGACAGCCCGTAATCATCGAATCACCATCTGAAACTATCGCCCGTTCGGCTTGTTGCCGTCGGGCGTTTGTTGTCTCTGCCCTTAAGCTGCTTCACGGAGTCATGAATGTCTGCCCAGAAATTCCTGCAAGATCTCGAAAAAAAGCTCTGGACCGCCGCCGACAAACTGCGCTCTACCCTCGATGCGGCTCAGTACAAGCACGCAGTCCTCGGCCTTCTTTTCGTCAAGTATGTCTCTGATGCCTTCGACATCCGCCGTCAGGAGCTGCTCACACAGTTCGAAAATCCGGAACATGACTATTATCTCAACCCCGGTGATTACGAATCGGATGAAGAGTATCAGGCGGAGATTGCCGTCGAGCTGGAGATTCGCGACTACTACACCGAGAAGAACGTCTTCTGGGTGCCGCAGCTGGCGCGCTGGGAGACGCTGCAGAACCATTCCAAGCTGCCGCCAGGTAGCGAGATCGTGATCAAGAACGGCAAGGAAACGACCTACACCATCCGCAGCGTCGGCCGCCTGATCGACGACGCCCTCGAAGCGATCGAGAAGGACAACCCCAAGCTCAAGGGGGTGCTCAATAAACAGTACGGCCGCCTGCAGATCGACCAGGCCAAGCTCGGCGAGCTGATCGACCTGATCGCCACTATCCCCTTTGTCCATGAATCGTTGCAGGCCAAAGACATCCTCGGCCATGTCTACGAATACTTCCTCGGCCAGTTCGCCCTTGCCGAAGGGAAGAAGGGGGGGCAGTTCTACACCCCCAAGTCGATCGTCACCCTGATCGTCGAGATGCTCCAGCCCTTCTCCGGTCGGGTCTACGATCCGGCCATGGGATCAGGCGGCTTCTTCGTGCAGAGCGAGCAGTTCATCAAGGAGCACGGCGGCAAGCTCGGCAATGTCTCCATCTACGGCCAGGAGTACAACCACACCACCTGGCAGCTGGCGGCGATGAACATGGTCATCCGCGGGCTTGATTTCAACTTCGGCAAAGAGCCGGCTAACACCTTCACCAACGATCAGCACCCCGACCTGCGCGCCGACACCATCATGGCCAATCCTCCCTTCAACATGAAGGAATGGGATACCGGCGTCAGCGACGACGACCTGCGCTGGCAGTACGGCAAGCCCCCGAGCGGCAATGCCAACTTTGCCTGGATGCAGCACATGCTTTACCACCTGGCACCGGGCGGCTCGATGGGCTTGCTCCTCGCCAACGGCTCGATGAGTTCTAACACCAACAATGAGGGGGATATCCGCCGGGCGCTGGTGGAGAACGATCTGGTCGAGTGCATGGTCGCCCTGCCGGGGCAGCTCTTCACCAATACCCAGATTCCCGCCTGTATCTGGTTTTTGACCCGCGATAAATCGGGGTCGAAAACCAGACCCTCTCCCGGCCTCTCCCAGGGGGAGAGGAGCACATCTAAAGATCACTATCGGGGTGGGTTTGAGTTTTCTGGGTTGTTGGAAGAGGCTCGTTTGTTACGCGAAAAACAGACTCCGGCGGAAGAGATGATGTGGGAGCTGCTGCGTAACCATAAGTTCATGGATCTCAAATTTCGTCGGCAGCATCAAATCGGCGACTATATTGCCGATTTTTACTGTCACGACAAGCGCTTGGTGATTGAACTGGATGGCGAGGTTCACGCCACCGAAGAGCGCCAAAAGAAGGACCACAAACGCGACAGCTACCTCACCTCTTGCGGATTTCAAGTATTACGCTTCAAAAACAACGAACTCCTCAATTCCCCGCAACACGTATTAGACGCGATTGCC